>NZ_JBSFVU010000025.1:9622-129120 GCF_053592475.1 Streptomyces sp. NPDC002671 | reverse complement strand
ACCTGGAGGTCCACGAGCGCTGGGCGCGGAACATCATCTGCGCGCTGGCCCGGCTCGACGGCCAGGTCGTCGGCATCATCGCCAACCAGCCGCAGGTCCTCGCGGGCGTACTGGACATCGAGGCGAGTGAAAAAGCTGCGCGCTTTGTCCAGATGTGTGACGCTTTCAATATCCCGATCGTCACCTTCCTGGACGTCCCGGGGTTCCTCCCCGGTGTCGACCAGGAGCACGGCGGAATCATCCGCCACGGCGCGAAGCTGCTCTACGCCTACTGCAACGCGACCGTGCCGAGGATTTCGCTGATCCTGCGCAAGGCGTACGGAGGTGCCTACATCGTCATGGACTCCCAGTCGATCGGCGCCGACCTGACCTACGCCTGGCCGACGAACGAGATCGCCGTCATGGGTGCGGAGGGCGCCGCGAACGTCATCTTCCGCCGCCAGATCGCCGATGCCCAGGACCCCGAGGCCATGCGTCAGAAGATGGTCAAGGAGTACAAGGCCGAGCTGATGCACCCGTACTACGCGGCCGAGCGCGGTCTGGTGGACGACGTGATCGATCCCGCCGAAACCCGCGAGGTGCTCGTCAAGTCCCTCGCCATGCTGCACACCAAGCACGCCGACCTGCCGTCCCGCAAGCACGGCAACCCCCCGCAGTAACCGGGCGGATCCCCCGCGGCAACCCCGCGGACCTCTCTCTCACGGAGACTGACACCCATGAGCACACCTGACATCCGCGTCGAGAAGGGCCACGCAGAGCCCGAGGAGGTCGCCGCCATCACGGCCGTCCTCCTGGCCCGCGCAGCCGCCCAGTCGGCCCCCGAGGCCCAGACCCACCGGGGCCGTGCCAAGGCCGGCTGGCGCCGTCTGGAGCGCGAGCCCGGCTTCCGGGCGCCGCACAGCTGGCACTGAGTTTCCACGCGTGACCCAAGGCCCCGCCGCTCCTCCGGGAGGGCGGGGCCTTGGCGTGCCAGGACCGACGCCGTGGAGTGTGTGCCCGGGAAGTGAGTCACCGGCGCCGTGACGCAACTCGGCCCCTGAACCCGGCGGGTTTCAGGGGCCGTTGTCACGGTGCTGTGCGGGCGTCCTAGCGCAGGCGGGCCATCAGGGCGTGCTCCACCAGCGTGATCAGCGCCGACTTGGCGTCCGCGCGGTGGCGGGCGTCCGTCGTGATGATCGGGGTGTCGGGGCCGATCTGCAGGGCCTCGCGCACCTCGTCCGGGTTGTACGGCTGGTTGCCGTCGAAGCCGTTGAGGGCGATGACGAAGGGCAGGCCCGAGTTCTCGAAGTAGTCGACCGCGGGGAAGCAGTCGGCGAGGCGCCGGGTGTCGACCAGGACGATCGCGCCGATCGCGCCGCGCACCAGGTCGTCCCACATGAACCAGAAGCGGTCCTGGCCGGGGGTGCCGAACAGGTACAGGATCAGGTCCTGGTCCAGGGTGATGCGGCCGAAGTCCATGGCCACCGTGGTGGTGGTCTTGTCTCCGGTGTGGGTGAGGTCGTCGATGCCCGCGCTCGCGGACGTCATGACGGCCTCTGTGCGCAGCGGGTTGATCTCCGAGACGGCGCCGACGAACGTGGTCTTGCCCACGCCGAAGCCGCCCGCCACCACGATCTTCGCTGAGGTGGTGGAGCGGGAAGGACCGCCGCTAGAGCTTGCGAAGTCCACTGAGCACCCTTTCGAGCAGTGTCACGTCTGGCTGGCCACCGGCGTTCTCGTCGCCGCCGGGCTGATGGATGGCGACCAGGCCTGCCTCCGCCAAGTCGGCGACGAGAATCCTGGCCACGCCGAGGGGGATCGTCAGCAGGGCCGAGACCTCGGCCACCGACTTGATCTCCCGGCACAGGTTGCAGATCCGCTGATGCTCGGGCAGTTGGCCCTGCATCTGGTGCGGAGCGGCGGTGGTGTGCACCAGTGCCTCGATGGCGAGCTGGTACCGCGGGCGGGTCCGGCCACCGGTCATGGCGTACGGACGCACCAGGGGGTTGTTCGAGGCTGTCGCAGGCGCCGGCTCGGGGCGGCGCTGCGGCTGCACCGGCTGGATGCGGGGAGCCGGTGGCTGGTCGTACGGCGAAGGGCCCGGCCCCTGCGGGGCGTAGGGCTGCCGGTGGCTCGGGGCGGAGGGGAAGTTGTACCGGTTCGCCGAACCGTCGCCCTGACCCTGGCCCTGGGCAGGGCCGTAGGACCAGTTACCCGAAGACGAACCGCTTGGGGGTGTTGCCACTTTCTCCTCCTCCGACTGTGCCGGGCACCCATCGCTGTGGAGCCGCGTCCCGAAACCTTAAGGCCCCGGGACGCGAATACGCACCGTACGTCTGTTAGTTGAGAAGGCTTCCCTGGAGCTCCGCACGGAGATCCGGGGTGAGAACCGTGCCCGCGCGGTCCACCAGAAGGGCCATCTCGTACCCGATGAGGCCGATGTCCGCTTCCGGGTGGGCCAGAACCGCGAGCGAGGAACCGTCGGATACGGACATGATGAAGAGGAATCCCCGCTCCATCTCCACAACCGTCTGGTTCACAGCGCCTCCCTCGAAGATCCGGGAGGCGCCTGCCGTCAGGGACGTCAGACCGGAGGCGACGGCCGCGAGTTGGTCGGCGCGATCGCGGGGGAAGCCTTCGGACATCGCCAGAAGGAGTCCGTCGGCGGAGACCACCACCGTGTGGGACACCCCCGGGGTGTTGTCCACGAAGTTGGTGATCAACCAGTTCAGGTTCTGTGCCGCCTGGCTCATCGGGCTCACACTAACGCTCCTGGTTGTAGGTGCTGTCAGGACCGAAGCCCTGGCCGTTCGTTTCACTGCCTGCGTTGCGTCCGCGCTGGACGCCTCGACGCAGGTTGCTCAGCCTGCCCCGGACATCCTCCGGGGCGCGGGAGACCTGAGGGCCTCCCTGGGGGGTGGTTTCGGCGGCACCCTCGACCAGGTTGGCCTTGGGCACGCGCCGCGGCAGACCGGAGGCGGTGACCCCGCCGGCCTTCGGCTTCCGGAGCTGCGAGGCCTGCTGCCACCGCTCGTCGTTGGCCGAACGCCAGCCGCCTTCGCCGTTGCCGTTCGGAGCGGGGGCCGGCGCTTCCGCCTGGACACGCGCCGCACCGTTCGAGCCGTTGGCGCCGTTCGGGACGGCTCCGCGGCGGGGCAGCCCGGCGTCGGTCAGCTCGTGGCTGGCGGGAGCGGCCGGTTCCGGACGGTCGAAGCCTACGCGGTTTCGCTCACCCGCGTCACCGGCCTGCGGCGATTCGGTTTCGGGAGCGTACTGGGCCGGATAGCCGTTCTGGTACGCGCCCTGCTGCGGCCAGTCGTCCTGCTGCGGCCAGTCGTCCTCGCGGGACTGCTCCTGGACGGGCTCGGCGAAAGCGGGCTCGGGGTAGCCGCCGGCCGGCGGGAAACCGTCGTCGCGCCGCACTCCGCCGTTCGGCGCGTAGTACTGCTGCTCGTCGTACGGCCTGTCGAAGCCCTCGTCGTACGAGGTGTGCTGCTGCTCCTCGTACGCCTGCTCCTGGTACGCCTGCTGCCCGTTGAAGAACGGGTCGGCGTAGCCGGCGGGCTCCGCCTCCTGCTGCGGCTGCATGGGCTCGGCCGGGTCCTGGCCGTGCGACTTGCCCTCCAGGGCCGCCCTGCGTTCCTCACGCATCAGGGAGCGGCCGACGGGGTCCAGATCGCGGATGTCGTCGGGGACCTGCGTGTACTGGGTGTCGTCGAAGCCGAGTTCGGCCGCGGTGCGCATCGGCTGCGGCTGGCTGAAGTTCTCACCCTGGAACTGCTGCTCCGGGATGATCTGCGAGACCGTGAACTCCTCGCGCTCCAGCGGAGCCTCGCCGCCACCACCGTGGGTGATGACGTCCGGGAGCATGACCAGGGAGGTCGTACCGGCCTGCTCGCCCGAGGGGCGCAGCTGGACGCGGACGCCGTGCCGGTCGGACAGCCGGCCGACCACGAACAGGCCCATGCGCTGCGAGATCGCGGCGTCCACCGTCGGCGGGTTGGCCAGCTTGTGGTTGATGTCCGCGAAGTCCTCGGCGGTCAGGCCGATGCCCTTGTCGTGGATCTCGATCATGACGCGGCCGTCGGGGAGACGGGTCGCGGTCACCCGGACCTTGGTCTGCGGGGAGGAGAACGTGGTGGCGTTCTCCAGCAGCTCGGCGAGCAGGTGCACGAGGTCGGTGACCGCGCGGCCGTGGATCTCGGCCTCCGGGACGCCGGACAGCTCGATGCGCTCGTACTGCTCCACCTCGGAGGAGGCGGCGCGCAGGACGTCGACCAGCGGGACCGGCTGGTCCCAGCGGCGGCCGGGCTCCTCGCCGGCGAGGACCAGGAGGTTCTCGCCGTTGCGGCGCATACGGGTGGCCAGGTGGTCCAGCTTGAAGAGGTTCTCCAGCTGGTCCGGGTCGGCCTCGTTGTTCTCCAGGTCGGTGATCAGGGTCAGCTGGCCCTCGATCAGCGACTGGTTGCGGCGCGACAGGTTGGTGAAGATCGCGTTGATGTTGCCCCGCAGCAGGGCCTGCTCGGAGGCGAGCCGGACCGCCTCGCGGTGGACCTGGTCGAAGGCGCGGGCGACTTCGCCGATCTCGTCGGTCGAGGTGATCGGGATCGGCGCCACCCGGGTGTCGACCCGGCCCGGGTCGGTGCGGGAGAGCTGGTCGACCAGCATCGGCAGACGCTGCTCGGCGATGCCGAAGGCGGCGTTGCGCAGCTGGCGCATCGAGCGGCTCATCTGGCGGGCGACGGAGGCGGCCAGGAGGAAGGCGAACAGCAGGGCGACGACGACCACGGCACCGGTGGTGATCGCGGAGGTCTTCGCGTCGTCGGCGATGCTGACGGCCTCGTTCACCGCCCGGTCGGTCATGTCCGACTCGATCTGGCGGTAGGCCTTGTACCTGAGCGTGTTGGCCGCCCACCAGTTGTCACCGGTCACACCGTTCGCGGCGAGCGCCTGCCGGCTGAGCGGGGAGGTGTCCTTCAGGTTGACCAGGGCCGCGACCATGGCGGTCGCGCCGGACGGCGGCGGGACGTACGTCGGGTCCTTCAGCTTCTGCTGCGCGACGAGCGCCTTGCCGTCCGACTGGATCTTCGTCAGCGCGTCGGCCAGCTTCTGCGCGTCGGCCTCGGTGCCACCGCCCTTGTACTCCTCGATGGCGATGCCCTCGAGGTAGGCGTACGAGGACAGGGAGACCCGCTGCGTCGCCAGGTTCGGGGCGTCCGGGCCGGGCTTGACCAGCAGGTGCATGCCGATCGACCGCTCCAGCGACAGCGCCGCCTTGGTGAGCGACATCGCGTAGACGGTACGGCCGTAGGAGGTGATGTTGCCGGTGCCCAGACCGAGCTCGTTGGCGAACTCCATCAGGGGGTGGATGACCTTGACGTAGCCCTCTTCGGTCTGCACGCCCGTGAGCTTGGAGGTGTACGCGACCTGGCGCAGCACGGGCAGCTTGGCCTGGGCCTCGCGGAAGATCTTCAGCCGGCGCTCCAGGCCCGACTTGTGCGGCATGTTCTTCGCGGCCTGGTCGAAGCCGGTGGCCGCCGCGTCCGACTGCTGACGGGCGTCGGTGACGGTCTGCTTGTCCTTGTTCGCCAGAATGGGGGCCGCGCTGACGTCGCGCTCGGTCTCCAGCGCGTCGGCGTAGGTGAGGGCGGCACGGACCAGGCGGGCGGTCTGCTCGGCGTCGCGGGCTTCCTGCCAGGTGTCGATCGAGTTCTTCACCTGGAAGCCGCCCATGACGAGGCCGACCGCCACGGGTATGAGCAGGATCGCGTTCAGCCGGGTCCGCACCCGCCAGTTACGCATGGTGAAACGGCCGCCGCTGGGTGCGGGAGTGGCCGGTGCCTCCGTACCTGGCACAGGGCTGGGCGCCGCAGCGCGCGGCGGCGGGGTGAAGTTGCCCCGCGCCGACGGCTCGGGACCGTTCTTGCTTCGCCTCACTCGACCAACAACCTCTCGGCGGTCGGCACCTACGTCGTGCCGCAGTCTCTCAGAGCCCGTTCAGCCATCGACCGTTCAGTACGACATTGACCAATGGGCAGTTCAGGCATTCCAGCACGTGGACCAGCGCACTTCCAAACAGTGGAAACCCCCGGGCGGGGCTCCGGCGCGCCATAGATAAAACGGTCATAAAGAGCGAGCCCCGCCAAAAGGCGGGGCCTTTGTGAGCGCAGCGGCACCGGTCGACCGCGACGCGTGGCGACGCCACCTGATTCCTCTGCCGAAACGTTATGAACACCGGAGCCGACCGTGTCAAAGGCCACAGTCGGCTCCGTTCCGTTTACGGCAACTGCCGTATGGCACGTCTTGTTTGCGGCTACCGCAGGCGGGCCATCAGGGCGTGTTCCACCAGCGTGATCAGCGCGCTCTTGGCGTCGGCACGATGCCGCGCGTCGGTCGTGATGATCGGGGCGTCGGGACCGATCTGCAGAGCCTCGCGCACCTCGTCCGGGTTGTACGGCTGGTTGCCGTCGAAGCCGTTGAGGGCGATGACGAACGGCAGACCGCTGTTCTCGAAGTAGTCCACCGCCGGGAAGCAGTCCGCGAGACGGCGCGTGTCCACGAGCACCACCGCGCCGATCGCGCCGCGCACCAGGTCGTCCCACATGAACCAGAAGCGGTCCTGGCCGGGGGTGCCGAACAGGTACAGGATCAGGTCCTGGTCCAGGGTGATGCGGCCGAAGTCCATGGCCACCGTGGTGGTGGTCTTGTCTCCGGTGTGGGTGAGGTCGTCGATGCCCGCGCTCGCGGACGTCATGACGGCCTCTGTGCGCAGCGGGTTGATCTCCGAGACGGCGCCGACGAACGTGGTCTTGCCCACGCCGAAGCCGCCCGCCACCACGATCTTCGCGGAGGTGGTCGCCCGGCCCGCGTCAGAGCTTGCGAAGTCCACTGAGCACCCTTTCGAGCAGCGTCACAGCCGGAGCGCCGCCGTTGTTCTCGTCGCCGCCCGGCTGGTGGATGGCCACCAGGCCCGCCTCGGCGAGGTCGGCCACCAGGATCCGGGCCACGCCCAGCGGCATGGCCAGCAGCGCGGAGACCTCCGCGACCGACTTGACCTCGCGGCACAGGTGGCAGATGCGCTGGTGCTCCGGGAGCAGGCCCATCAGCGCTGCCGGGTCGGCCGTGGTGCTGATCAGGGCCTCGATGGCGAGCTGGTAGCGCGGCCGGGTCCGGCCGCCGGTCATCGCGTACGGACGCACCAACGGCTGGTCGCCCTCATCCCCGTACGGCTCAGCGTACGGATCATGAGAGGCGGTGGGCGGGGTCATGAATCCTCCGGGCGGGACAGCAAGTCGGTCGGTCGTGCCGTCTTGTCGGGGCCGGTGGGGGGATTGTGGCGGCCGGACGGTGTTTTCGTGAGGTGGGTGGTGCCGGGGCTGGTCAGTGAAGCAGACTGCCCTGGAGTTCGGCGCGCAGGTCCGGGGTGAGTACCGCACCCGCGCGGTCGACGAGCAGTGCCATCTCGTAGCCGACGAGACCGATGTCGCACTCCGGGTGGGCCAGGACCGCGAGGGACGACCCGTCCGAGACGGACATGAGGAAGAGGAAGCCGCGCTCCATCTCGACGACCGTCTGCGCCACGTCGCCGCCCTCGAAGATCCGGGACGCCCCGGCCGTCAGCGAGGTCAGCCCGGACGCGACGGCCGCCAGCTGGTCGGCGCGGTCGCGGGGGAAGCCTTCGGACATGGCCAGCAGAAGGCCGTCGGCGGAGACCACCACCGTGTGGGACACCCCGGGGGTGTTGTCCACGAAGTTGGTGATCAACCAGTTCAGGTTCTGTGCCGCCTGGCTCATCGGACTCAACTAACGCTCCTGCTGGTGAGTGGGGCTCGGGAAGCTGCCGGTCTGGCCGCTGCCGGCCTGACGGCCCTGAGCGATGCCCCGACGGAGGTTGGTCAGCCGGCCGCGTACGTCGTCAGGCGCACGCGAGACCTGCGGACCCGCTTGGTTCTGCTGCTGCTGAGCCGTGCCCGGAACGAGGTTCGCCCGGGGCACGCGGCGCGGCAGGCCGGAGGTGGTGATACCGCCCGCGGCGGGCTGCCGGACACGCTCGGCCTGCCGGACGAGTTCGTCGTTCGGCGAGGTACGCCAGGTGCCGGTGTCGGTGGTGTTGCGCTGCGGCGCGGGCGCGGGGGCCTGCTGCTGCGGCTGCTGCGGGGCCTCCGGCTGCCGTTCCTGCTGGCTGCCGTGGAACCAGTTGGTCTCGAGCGTGTCGTACAGCGGGGTACGGGCCTCGGGCTGAGCGACGGCCGGCGGCAGAGCCCACCCGTCACCCGGCCGCTGCGCGGCGCCCCCATTGTCTGGCTCGGGGCGGGTACGACGCTGCGGGGCCGCCGGGCGCCCGGCACCGGAGGCGTCCCGGCCGCCCGCCTGCGGGCGCTCGAACTGGCCGGTCTGCGCGGGGCCCTGACGGCCGGGCATGGCGTGCTGCCCGGTGGAGCTGCCGTCGTAGCCGCCGTTGAAGCCGTTGTCGTAGGCCTGTGGGGCCTGCGGAGCCTGCGGGGCCTGCGGGGCCGCGAACTGGCCCGTGCTCTGCGACGGGCTGTCCTGCCGAGTGGGCGCCGGCGTGCCGAAGATGTCGGAGCGGACGAACGAGCCGGACTCCTGCTGGGCGCCGGGGTGCTGGAACTGCCCGGTGCTCTGCGGGAGTTCGGGCCGCGCGAACTGGCCGGTGCTCTGCGGGCCGTGCATGCCGTTCAGGTCCGCGCGCGGGTACTCGCCCGTGGGCGCCGGACCCTGCGGGTCGATCCGGGGTATCTCCGCGGTCGAGCCGGGACCCTGCCGGTCGTCCACGCGCGGCATGGGCGCGGTGTGCGTCGGGTCCTGCAGCTCGTCGTGGCCGCGCGGGGCGTCCAGCGAGGCGCCGCTCCAGTCCGGCGTGTGCGGCTGCGTGTTGCTGCCGGGCAGCTCGGCCCGTGGACCGCCGCGCGGCGGCAGCTGGGGCTGACGGCCCTGGTCGGAGGGGTTGGCGCCGCGCTGCGGGCCACGGCCGCCGAAGGCGTCCTGCTGCGGACCGCCCGGGTTCGCGGCCTGCAGGCCCTGCGGCGCGGCCGGAGCCTGACCGCCGAAGCCCGCACCCGCACCGGCACCGCCGGGCACCTGTCGGCCCTGCTGCTGCGCACCGGGACCGCCCTGCGGACCGCGCGGTCCGCCCGGCGTACCGGGACGCCCGCCCTGGCCCGCGCCGGGCAGCGCGGCCCGGGGACCCTGGCCGGCACCGACCTGGCCGCGCGCACCGGGACCGGCACCCAGCCGGCCACCGCCGGCGGGGGCACCGCCGCTGAGGAGACCACCGGGGGCCGAGCCCTGGCCGCCCCCGCCGTTCTGACGGCGGGCCGCGGCGGCACCGGCGGCGGCCTGCGCGGCGGCGGGACCGCCGGTCGGCAGGGACGCGCCGGACTTGCCCGGGGCGGGCTTCTTGTTGCCCTGGGCGACGTCGACGGGAAGCATGACCAGCGCGGTCGTACCACCGGAGTCGGACGGGCGCAGCTGGATGCGGATGCCGTGGCGCTGCGACAGACGACCGACCACGAACAGACCCATGCGGCGGGAGACGGAGACGTCCACGGTGGGCGGCGAGGCGAGCCGCTCGTTGATCGCCGCGAGGTCCTCCGGGGAGAGACCGATACCGGTGTCGTGGATCTCGATCAGCACGCGGCCGTCGGGCAGCGCGTGACCGGTGACCTTGACCTTGGTCTGCGGGGAGGAGAACGAGGTCGCGTTCTCCAGCAGCTCGGCGAGCAGGTGCACGAGGTCGTTGACGACCCGGCCGGCGACCTCGGTGGTCGGGACGGCGGCCAGTTCGATGCGCTCGTACTGCTCCACCTCGGACGCGGCGGCGCGGAGCACGTCGACCAGCGGGACCGGGCGGGTCCAGCGGCGGCCGGGCTCTTCACCCGCGAGGACGAGGAGGTTCTCGCCGTTACGGCGCATACGGGTGGCGAGGTGGTCCAGCTTGAACAGCGAGGACAGCTGGTCCGGGTCCGCCTCGCGGGACTCCAGCTCGGAGATCAGCGACAGCTGGCGCTGGATCAGACCCTGGGAGCGGCGCGAGAGGTTGGTGAACATCGCGTTGACGTTGCCCCGCAGCAGGGCCTGCTCGGCGGCGAGGCGGACCGCCTCGCGGTGCACGTCGTCGAAGGCCGCGGCCACCTGGCCGATCTCGTCCCGGGAGTGCACACCGACCGACTCGACCGAGGTGTCGACGTCCTGCGGGTCGGACTCCGACAGCTGCTTGACCAGCTCGGGCAGGCGCTCCTGGGCGACCTTGGTCGCGGTCTCCTGGAGGCGGCGCAGCGAGCGGATCATGGAGCGGGCCACGACGAAGGCGCCGACGAGCGAGATGCCGAGCACGAGCAGGATCAGCGCACCGGAGATGATCGCGTCGCTCTCGGAGGCGCTGCGCAGCTCGCGGGCCTTCTGCTCCATGTCCTCGAGCAGCGTGTGCTCGATCTTCTTCATCTGCTCGATCTTGGTCGAGCTGTCGTCCACCCAGTCGCGGTACGAGCGCGCGGGCTGGTCGGCGAGGCCGCCGGGGTTGCCCAGGGTGCGCTTGGCGTACGTGTCGGCCGACTGGATCGTCGGGTTGCCCTGCTCGATCGGCTTGAGGAGTTCCTCGGCGTTCTGGCTGGCGTACACCTTCCGGAAGATCGCCAGCTCGGAGCCCTCGCTCTGGTAGGCCGACCAGCCGTAGAGGCGGTCGTTCTCGGCGAGGTTGCCCTTGGTGGTGTTGGTGGAGTTCAGGGCCGCGGCGATGACGGCGCGCTGGACCGACGCGTACTCCTTGGCCGTGGAGAAGGCCGCGAGTGCGCGGGTGCGCTCGATCATCTGCGGGTTGCTGGACGCCTCGGCCATGGACTGGGAGAGGTCGATCAGCTGGGTGATCAGGCGGTGGTACGACTCGACCGTCTGCGTCGAGTTGTCCTTGGCCGTGTAGGCGTGCTTGCGGATCTGGGCCAGCGTTTCCAGCTGGCTCTCCAGACCGACGACGGTGTCGCGGACACCCTGGAGGTTGCCGTTCTTGCTGGCCGAGCCGATCTGCTCGGTGGCGTCCTCGAAGTTCTGCTTGGCCCGGTCGGTCTTGTCCCGGTAGCCCTTGATCGAGTAGTCGTTCGCCTTCAGGCCGTGCGACAGCGGACCGGCGGACTGGTCGCGCTCCTCCTGGAGCGCGGCGGCCAGCTCGGTGGCCTGCTTCGTCATGTCCGTCAGCAGCCGCATGTTGTCGAGCTGCTGGATGTCGTCCATGTTCTGGTTGATGCGCAGCGCGCCCAGCGAGGTCGCCGCGACCACGGGGAGCGCCAGCAGCGAGACCAGTCGCGTGGAGATGCGCCAGTTGCGCAGGGCCAGGCGCGAGCCGGGGCCGGTGGGGCCCTGGGAGGACTTCACGCTCGGCTTGGGGCTGCCGGACTTCGCGGTCCCCGAGGAGGCCGGGGTGCCGGGACCCCCGGCGCGCTCACCGCCGTCTCCGGACGGAGCCGGGTTCTGGGCGTGCTGGGGCGCGGAGCTGCCTTTCATCGGGCCAGTCCCGCCGTGCGGCTCCGGCTCCGCCGAAGCGCTGCCATCCCTCTTGAAACGTCCCTGCACTAGCGTCGCAACCTCTGGACCAGGCACCCCTTCGCGCGAACGAAGGGACACGGTGTCGGCGTCTTGGAGAGCGCCCTGAATACGCCCCCCGGTGGTCTTGAGTGACCGGCGCTGATTCCCCCTATCTCGCCGCCACTCGGCGCTGCGTTGCGCCCTGCGCGCCGGCTCGATCCTGCGGCGGTCCGTGGAATTCCAGCACAGTGCCGGATCTCCAACAAGAGCCATGGTCCGAGCCGTGACCTTCGTGACGGGCTGTGAGGGCTGGGTTACGAGCCGTGGAGGCGGATCCTGTAAATAACGGACGTATCCCTGCGATTCGCCGCTCGGTGTCTGGTGTCCCAGTCGCCATGATCAGGAGCGGAATGATGTCTTCAGGTAGTCAATGTCCGTTTCGCTGGGGTCGATTGCGGGCCGGAATTGACCGGTTTGACCGCGAGGTCGTGAGCAAACTCACACGCAGATCAGGGGCGGTTGGCGTCTTCGGCGGGGAATCGGATGTTTAGCCTGGCGCTTTACATGACGGGCGACTATGCCAACCCACCCCTACCCCGAGGGCACAGGACGACAACCGTGAAGACGACGATGATGTTCCGCAACATAGCCAACCCGCGGCGCACGACCCTGGCGCACCTCGCGGACGCCGACGAACTGCAGTCGCCCGAGCTGCCGGAGCACTCCGCCGACCTGCCCGCCCAGACGGCCAACCCGAGGCGCACCATCCTCATGGAGATCCCGGTCCAGAGCCTGGCCGGAGAGTAGCCGAGCGGGCCGTACACGCGCACGGCGCGGCCGGGAAGATCACCCATTCGTGACGATCTTCCCGGCCGCGCCCGCGTTTACTCACCGCGCTTCCGTCTTTGCGACCGGTTAACCTGGGGCGTCAGTACGCCGGTTCTCAGTAAGGGGCGCAAGGATCCCGTGCGCATCGCCAGGTTCTCCATCGACGGGAACGTAGCCTTCGGCGCGGTCGAGGGCGACAAGCAGGACGAACTCGTCCTCGACATCATCAAGGGCATCCCGTTCGCGGACTACGAACTGTCCGGTACGAAGGTGCCGCTGAGCAAGGTCAGGCTGCTCCCGCCGGTGCTCCCCAACAAGGTCGTGGCGTTCGGCCGCAACTACGCCGAGCACGCGCGCGAGCTGGGCAACGAGGTGCCTGAGGCGCCCTTCGCCTTCTTCAAGCCCTCCACCTCCGTGATCGGCCCCGGCGACGAGATCCAGTACCCGTCGTTCTCCGAGGAACTGCACCACGAGGCGGAGCTGGCCGTGGTCATCGGCCGTATGTGCCGCGAGGTCCCGCGCGAGCGCGTCAAGGACGTGATCTTCGGCTACACCTGCGCGAACGACGTCACCGCCCGCGACGTGCAGCGGCGCGAGAAGCAGTGGGCACGGGCCAAGGGCTTCGACACCTCCTGCCCGCTCGGCCCCTGGGTGGAGACGGACCTGAGCCTGGCCGAGGCGTCCGACCTGACCATCCAGCTCACGGTCAACGGCGAACAGCGCCAGCTGGGCCGCACGAGCGAGATGATCCACTCCATCGAGGACCTGATCGTCAACATCACGCAGGCCATGACCCTGCTGCCCGGCGACGTGATCCTCACCGGCACCCCCGCGGGGGTCGGCCCCCTGAACGTCGGCGACGAGGTCGCCGTCACCATCGAAGGCATCGGCACTCTCACCAACAAGGTTGTCAAGCGTGGCTAGCGCATCCGGCTCACCCGTACGCGTCCGTTTCTGCCCCTCGCCCACCGGTAACCCCCACGTGGGCCTGGTCCGCACCGCCCTGTTCAACTGGGCGTTCGCCCGGCACCACCAGGGCACCCTGGTCTTCCGCATCGAGGACACCGACGCGGCCCGCGACTCGGAGGAGTCGTACAACCAGCTCCTCGACGCGATGCGCTGGCTCGGCTTCGACTGGGACGAGGGCCCCGAGGTCGGCGGCCCGCACGCGCCGTACCGCCAGTCGCAGCGCATGGACATCTACAAGGATGTCGCGCAGAAGCTCCTGGACGGCGGCTACGCCTACCACTGCTACTGCTCCCAGGAAGAGCTGGACACCCGCCGCGAGGCCGCCCGCGCCGCCGGCAAGCCGTCCGGCTACGACGGCCACTGCCGCGACCTGAGCGCCGAGCAGATCGAGGCGTACGAGGCCCAGGGCCGCGCCCCGATTGTCCGCTTCCGGATGCCGGACGAGACGATCACCTTCACGGACCTGGTCCGCGGCGAGCTGACGTTCACCCCGGAGAACGTCCCGGACTACGGCATCGTCCGCGCGAACGGCGCTCCGCTGTACACGCTGGTCAACCCGGTGGACGACGCCCTGATGGAGATCACCCACGTCCTGCGCGGCGAGGACCTGCTCTCCTCCACCCCCCGCCAGGTCGCGCTCTACAAGGCGCTGACCGAGCTGGGCATCGCGAAGCAGACCCCGGCCTTCGGCCACCTGCCGTACGTGATGGGCGAGGGCAACAAGAAGCTCTCCAAGCGCGACCCGCAGGCGTCCCTCAACCTCTACCGCGAGCAGGGCTTCCTGCCGGAGGGCCTGCTCAACTACCTGTCCCTGCTGGGCTGGTCGCTCTCGGCGGACCAGGACATCTTCACCATCGACGAGATGGTCGCCGCCTTCGACATCGCGGACGTCAACCCCAACCCGGCGCGCTTCGACCTGAAGAAGTGCGAGGCGATCAACGCCGACCACATCCGCATGCTGGATGTGAAGGAGTTCACGGAGCGCTGCGCGCCCTGGCTGAAGGCCCCCTTCGCGCCCTGGACGGCGGAGGAGTTCGACGCGGCGAAGTGGGAGGCGATCGCCCCGCACGCGCAGACCCGCCTGAAGACCCTGTCGGAGATCACCGACAACGTCGACTTCCTGTTCCTGGCCGAGCCGGTCTTCGACGAGGCGTCGTGGACGAAGGCGATGAAGGAAGGGTCCGACGCCCTCCTCCGCACGGCCCGCGAGAAGCTGGAGTCGGCGGACTGGACGTCGGCCGAGTCCCTCAAGGAGGCCGTCCTGGCCGCCGGCGAGGCCCACGGCCTCAAGCTGGGCAAGGCCCAGGCCCCGGTCCGCGTCGCCGTCACCGGCCGCACGGTCGGCCTGCCGCTGTTCGAGTCCCTGGAGATCCTGGGCAAGGACAAGACGCTGGCCCGCATCGACGCGGCGCTGGCGAAGCTCGCGGCGTAAGCACCGAGTCACCCCACAGGGGCGGCACCCGGAACTCCGGGTGCCGCCCCTGTGCGTTCGGTCACGCGGCGTCGACGCCGACGATCGCGACAACGTGTTCGATACGACATCCATTCGATGCCGGACCCATCCGGGGACAAGCCCTGGACGCCGGCCGGTCGGGCAGTACCGTCGCTGTCATGACGATCAGTGCCGTTGTCTGGGACGTGGACGACACCCTTTTCGACTACACGAGCGCGGATCGGCAGGGGCTGTGCGAGTACCTCGCCGAGCAGGGGCTGCTCGGCTGGTACGGCGGGGCCGAGGAGGCGCTCGCCTGGTGGCGGGAGGTCACCGAGCAGCACTGGGCGCAGTACGCGGCGGGGGAGAACACCTTCGAGGGGCAGCGGCGCGACCGCGTGCGGTACTTCCTGGGCGAACCGCTGAGCGACGCGGAGGCGGACGCCTGGTACGAGCGCTACCGCAGCCACTACGAGGCCGCCTGGCGGCTGTTCCCGGACGTCCTGCCCGCGCTGGACGCCCTCGCCGTCAGCCACCGGCACGCGGTGCTCTCCAACTCCAGCAGCACGGTCCAGGAGCACAAGCTGAGCGCCCTGGGTGTCCGCGACCGCTTCGAGGCCGTCCTGTGCGCGGCCGAGCTGGGTGTCTCCAAGCCGACGGCCGGTGCCTTCCTGGCGGCCTGCGAGGCGCTCGGGCTGCCCCCGCACGAGGTGGCGTACGTCGGCGACCACCCGGAGATCGACGGCCGGGGCGCCGCCGAGGCCGGGCTGCTGTCGGTGTGGATCGACCGCGGGGCGGCATACGCGCGGGCCGGTGCGGAGGCTGGTGGGGAGGTCCTGGTGCACCGGATCACGACCCTCGCCGAACTCCCCGCGCTGGTCCGTGCGGATACCCGTTTTGGAGCCCCGTCCACCTTCAGGTAATGTTCTTCCTGCGCCGAGGGGAACGGGCCGAAAGGCCGAAGCCTCGAGGAGCAAGCTAGAACGAGAACCCCGCAGGGGCTTGAGTTCCAGTGGCCTATGGTGTAATTGGCAGCACGACTGATTCTGGTTCAGTTAGTCTTGGTTCGAGTCCAGGTAGGCCAGCTCGCAGAGCTTATCTGCAAAGCCCCCGTTGTGTAGCGGCCTAGCACGCTGCCCTCTCAAGGCAGTAGCGCCGGTTCGAATCCGGTCGGGGGTACTGATCTCGATCAACTCGAGATCGCTAGGGCCCCCGTTGTGTAGCGGCCTAGCACGCCGCCCTCTCAAGGCGGTAGCGCCGGTTCGAATCCGGTCGGGGGTACTGACTGGTCTAAACCATCATTGGTCTATGGTGTAATTGGCAGCACGACTGATTCTGGTTCAGTTAGTCTTGGTTCGAGTCCAGGTAGACCAGCTCGGACCTGCGGAAACGCAGTGTCCAGGCCCCCGTTGTGTAGCGGCCTAGCACGCCGCCCTCTCAAGGCGGTAGCGCCGGTTCGAATCCGGTCGGGGGTACGCACAGGAAAGGCCCTCCACTTCGGTGGAGGGCCTTTCGCGTTACTTGAAGCCGTACCGCCGCGCGGACTCCTCCTCCTGCGCCAGCCGGTGCAGCGCCTGCAGCAACGGCTCGGCCAGGATCGCTCCGAGCACCGCGGTCTCCACCTTCTCCGCCTCCGAGGGGTGCGTCTCCACGAAGTCGAGGTCGAGGATCGCCGCCTGGTGCATCAACTGGGCGTAGGCGGCGAGCCGTTCGGGGGCCCAGTCGTAGCCGAGCCGGCGGAGCGCGGCCACGGACACCACGAGTGAGCGGTACGCGGGGGAGATGGCGACGAGCATCTTGGCGTTCGACCAGCCCAGCGAGTCCAGCAGCTCGTCCGCTTCGCGGTGTGCGGCCTGGATGTACTCGTCGTCCTCGTCCGGCTCCGGCAGCTGCGGCAGCGCCCACAGGGCGGCGCCCATGCGGATCGTGCGGCCCAGTGAGTCGTCGTCGACGTGCCCGAGCACCTCCCGGACCGTCGCCACCGGGATCCGGCCGACCTGAATCATCGCGCGCACCAGCCGCAGCCGGCGCAGGTGCTCCTCGTCGTACTCCGCGGTCGTCATGTTGACCTGGCGGCCCGGGGCCAACAGCCCTTCACGCAGGTAGTACTTGATCGTCGCGGTCGACACACCGCTGCGTCTGCTCAACTCGGCGAGCCGCATCCCTTGCGTCCCTTCTTGGATAACGGCACTATCTAAACACGCGCCGCTTGGATAGCGGTGCTCGCCGACACGGGGTGACGAGGGGGAGCCATGCCTGAAAACCGGATCATCCGGGGTCGTACGACCGCTGATGCCGAGGGCGATGTGGTGGTCCTGCTGATAGGCATGCGGATCAACCGCTTCTGGGCGGTGCACGTATGGCTGCCGGTGATGCTGGCGATGCTCCGCATGCTGCGGGAGCTGAAGCGCGACCCGGCACGCGGCCTGCGCAGCCACGTCCTGCTGACGGCGTCGCCGCGCACGTACTACGTCGTGCAGTACTGGGAGTCCAAGAAGCAGCTCTACGCCTACGCGACCGCGCCCGACGCCTTCCACCACGAGGCCTGGGCAACCATCAACCGCAAGGACCGAGCCGGGAAGCTGGCCGGACGCGTGGGCATATGGCACGAGACGTACATAGTCCCCGAGGGCTCCTACGAGGCCATCTATGGCGACATGCCGGCCTTCGGCCTGGCCGCGGCCCACGGCCAGATCCCCCTGGAGCGCCGTGGCCGCTACGCCAAGGACCGCTTCGCCTACCGCTCACAGCAGGCACCGGCGGCAGAGAAGACCGGCTGAGCGGGGGAGAGGGCTGGTCTGCGGGGGGCCGTTGGGGAGGCCGACTGGCGGGGGCCGCGCGCGGGAGGCCGGCCGGCGGGAGATCCGGCCTACGGGGTCCGTCGGCCGGGGGCTGGCCGACGGGAGGCTGGTCCACGGGGGCCGGTTGCCGGGGGGAGCCAGTCTGCGGGGGTGGTCGGCGGGGGCCGCGCATGGGAGGCGGGCTGACGGGGGGGGCCGGTCTACGGGGGGCTGGCTGGCGAGAGCGCTGGTCTACGGGGGAGCCCGTCTGTGGGGTCGGGCGGCGAAGGAGCCTGTCGACAGGGGGGCTGGTTGGCGGGAGATCCGGTCTGCTGGGTCGGTTGGCCGGGGAGCCGGTCCAGGGGCCGGTTGCCGGGGGAGCCGGCCCGGCAAGGGAGCCGTGCAGGAGGCCGGCTGGGTGGGGAACGGTCGACGGGGAATCCGTGTACGGGAGGCCGGCCGACGAGGGATCCGGCCTACGGGGTCCGTCGGCCGGGAGCCGGCCGACAGGAGGCTGGTCGACGGGGGCCGGTCTGCTCGCTCGGTCAGCGGAGGGGCCGGTTGCCAGGGAACCGGTCGACAGGGGGGCCGGTCGGCAAGGGCCGTGCAGGAGGCCGGCTGGGTGGGGAACGGTCGACGGGGAATCCGTGTACGGGTGGCCGGTTGCCAGGGGAGCCGGGCGCTGGGGAAGTCGTGCACGGGAGGCCGGCCGGCGGGGAACCGGTCGACAAGGGAGCCGTGCGCGGGGGGCCGGTCGGCGGGGGAAGTGAGGAGGGCTGCCGCGGCGTTGGGGCAGGCCCTCCTCGGGGTTTCCGGGAGTTTGCCGGGGGTTCGGCGGGGGTTCAGCCTGAGCGGCGCAGCGCCTCGGAGAGGCGGCCGGCGGCGTCGATGACCGCCTGGGCGTGCATACGGCCGGGGTGGCGCGTCAGGCGCTCGATCGGGCCGGAGACGGACACCGCGGCCACCACGCGGTTGGAAGGTCCGCGTACGGGCGCTGAGACGGACGCGACGCCGGGCTCCCGCTCGCCGATGGACTGGGCCCAGCCGCGCCGCCGTACGCCCGAGAGGGCCGTCGCCGTGAAGCGGGCGCCCTGGAGGCCGCGGTGCAGGCGCTCCGGCTCCTCCCAGGCCATCAGGATCTGTGCCGAGGAGCCCGCCTTCATCGTGAGCGTGGAGCCGACCGGGACCGTGTCCCGAAGTCCGGACAGCCGCTCCGCCGCGGCCACGCAGATGCGCATGTCACCCTGGCGTCGGTAGAGCTGTGCGCTCTCGCCGGTGACATCGCGCAGGTGCGTGAGCACCGGGCCCGCCGTGGCCAGCAGGCGGTCCTCGCCGGCCGCCGCGGCCAGTTCCGCGAGGCGCGGGCCGAGGATGAACCGGCCCTGCATGTCGCGTGCCACCATGCGGTGGTGTTCCAAGGCCACGGCCAGACGGTGGGCCGTGGGTCGTGCCAGTCCGGTGGCTCCGACCAGACCCGCGAGGGTGGCCGGACCGGACTCCAGAGCGCTCAGGACGAGGGCCGCCTTGTCCAGAACGCCGACGCCGCTACTGTTGTCCATGCAACGATATTCACGTCTCACTCTGTGAAACGCAAGTTCAATTTTCCGTGGAACCCGCCACTCTGGAATCACACAGCGGCCCGTGGACCAAAGGGCCTGGCGGCGGACGCCCGGAATCAGCAGGGGCGAGGGCGCCGTCTCCTCAAGATCTCTAGTTGGGCCGCAGAACATTTGTCGGCCGAAGGGAAAGCGATGGGTAGGACACTCGCGGAGAAGGTCTGGGACGACCACGTCGTCCGGCGCGCCGAGGGCGAGCCCGACCTCCTCTACATCGATCTGCACCTGCTGCACGAGGTGACCAGCCCCCAGGCCTTCGACGGCCTGCGCAAGAGCGGTCGCCAGGTGCGCCGCCTCGACCTCACCATCGCGACCGAGGACCACAACACCCCGACCCTCGACATCGACAAGCCGATCGCCGACCCGGTCTCCCGCGCCCAGCTGGAGACCCTGCGCAAGAACTGCGCCGAGTTCGGTGTGCGCCTGCACCCGCTCGGCGACGTCGAGCAGGGCGTCGTCCACGTCGTGGGACCGCAGCTGGGTCTGACCCAGCCGGGTACGACCGTCGTCTGCGGTGACTCCCACACCTCCACGCACGGCGCCTTCGGTGCCCTGGCGTTCGGCATCGGCACCTCCCAGGTCGAGCACGTGCTCGCCACCCAGACGCTGCCGCTGGCCCGCCCCAAGACCATGGCCATCACCGTCGAGGGCGAGCTGCCCGAGGGCGTCACCGCCAAGGACCTGATCCTGGCGATCATCGCCAAGATCGGTACGGGCGGCGGCCAGGGCTACATCCTGGAGTACCGCGGCTCCGCCATCGAGCAGCTCTCGATGGAGGCCCGGATGACCATCTGCAACATGTCGATCGAGGCCGGCGCCCGCGCGGGCATGATCGCCCCCGACGAGACCACCTTCGCGTACCTCGAGGGCCGCCCGCACGCTCCCGAGGGCGCCGACTGGGACGCCGCCGTCGCGTACTGGAAGACGCTGAAGACCGACGAGGACGCCGTCTTCGACGCCGAGGTCGTCATCAACGCCGCCGAGCTGTCCCCGTTCGTCACCTGGGGCACCAACCCCGGCCAGGGCGCGCCCCTTTCGGCGTCCGTCCCCGACCCGGCTTCGTACGAAGACGCTTCGGAGCGCCTCGCCGCCGAAAAGGCCCTGGAATACATGGGGTTGGAGGCCGGCCAGCCGCTGCGCTCCATCAAGGTGGACACCGTCTTCGTAGGCTCCTGCACCAACGGCCGCATCGAGGACCTGCGCGCCGCCGCCGAGCTGCTGCAGGGCCGCAAAGTCGCCGACGGCGTACGGATGCTGGTCGTCCCGGGCTCCGCGCGGGTGGGTCTGCAGGCCGTCTCCGAGGGCCTGGACGTGGTCTTCAAGGAGGCCGGCGCCGAATGGCGGCACGCGGGCTGCTCGATGTGCCTCGGCATGAACCCCGACCAGCTGGCCCCGGGTGAGCGCTCCGCGTCCACCTCCAACCGCAACTTCGAGGGCCGGCAGGGCAAGGGCGGCCGTACGCACCTGGTGTCGCCGCAGGTCGCGGCGGCCACCGCGGTCCTGGGCCACCTGGCCTCGCCCGCCGACCTGACCGACGTATCCGCCGCTGCCGCGCCCGCTGGAGTCTGAGAACCATGGAAGCCTTCACCACCCACACCGGCCGGGCCGTCCCGCTGCGCCGCAGCAACGTCGACACCGACCAGATCATCCCTGCTCACTGGCTCAAGAAGGTGACCCGGGACGGGTTCGAGGACGGGCTGTTCGAGGCCTGGCGCAAGGACCCGGAGTTCGTGCTCAACCGCCCCGAGCGGCAGGGCGCGACCGTCCTGGTCGCCGGGCCCGACTTCGGCACCGGCTCCTCCCGTGAGCACGCGGTCTGGGCGCTGCAGAACTACGGCTTCAAGACCGTGATCTCCGCCCGCTTCGCGGACATCTTCCGGGGTAACTCGCTGAAGAACGGCCTGCTCACGGTGGTCCTCGACCAGAAGACCGTGGACGCGCTGTGGGAGCTGACCGAGCGGGACCCGCAGGCGGAGATCACCGTCGACCTCGAGGCCCGCGAGGTGCGCGCCGAGGGCGTCACCGCCTCCTTCGAGCTGGACGAGAACTCCCGCTGGCGGCTGCTGAACGGCCTGGACGACATCTCCATCACCCTCCAGAACGAGGACGACATCGCCGCCTACGAGACCAAGCGCCCCTCGTACAAGCCGCGCACGCTCCAGGGCTGAGATCCGTACCCCGAAGGGCCGGACCTCCGCATCCTGAGGGGTCGAGTTTCGGCCACCTCAACACCTACCCTGTACCCCCGATCGCCACGATTGGGGGTACAGCTGTGTCTGCACCCGGACGGCCCCGCGCGCTCTCGCCGCCGCGCTCAACTTCCCACGTTAGAAGGGTGATTGGCGGGGTACGCGCACCGTTGGATCCAGGCTTTCGGAGCGGCCGAGAGGGCTGTCAGGGGCGGCAGTTACCCCCTGCGCAGGCGACAACTCGCCCCAGATGGCACAATCTGTGCATGGAACACGACGGCCAACTCGACCTCTATACGGCAGTCGCGGACCAACTAAAGGAAGCGCACTCCCGGGTGCGCGCACTGCAAGTCCCGGAGGGCGTACGGATGGCGCTGACCCGGAAGCTGCTGGTCATTACGGCTGCGGCCAAGCACGATCTCGCCGATGCGGCAAGGCGGCTCGAACGGTTCACCGCGGACCTCGACGAGGGTCGGATCCCCGAAGAGGACAGCTGAACAGTTCGAGACAGCCGAGTCCGTTGCGGCACAAGGGTGATAAGCCCGTTTCGTGTTTGATTTGCGGTATATATCTGCCTAACGTGCGAAAAAGCTTGAACACTTTCGTTCTGGCGATGTCTCCGAAGGGGAAGACGTGAACAAGGCGCAGCTCGTAGAAGCGATTGCCGACAAGTTGGGGGGCCGCCAGCAGGCCGCCGAGGCTGTCGACCATGTCCTGGACGCCATCGTCCGCGCGGTCGTCGCAGGTGAGCGGGTCTCGGTCACCGGCTTCGGGTCCTTCGAGAAGGTGGACCGCCCCGCCCGTTACGCCCGCAACCCCCAGACGGGCGAGCGGGTTCGGGTCAAGAAGACCTCCGTTCCGCGCTTCCGCGCCGGCCAGGGCTTCAAGGACCTGGTGAGCGGCTCGAAGAAGCTCCCGCGGGGCGGCGAGGTCTCCGTCAAGAAGGCCCCCAAGGGCAGCCTCACCGGCGGTGCTGCCGCGACGGTCAAGAAGGCCGCCGCGAAGAAGACCGCCAAGGCTGCCGCGAAGAAGGTCACGGCCAAGAAGGCCGCACCGGCGAAGAAGGTCACCGCCAAGAAGGTCACCGCGAAGAAGGTCACGGCGAAGAAGGTCACCGCCAAGAAGACCACGGCCGCCGCCAAGACGGCTGCCGCGAAGAAGGTCACGGCCAAGAAGGCCCCGGCGAAGAAGGTCACCGCCAAGAAGGCCCCGGCCAAGAAGTCGACGGCTCGCAAGACCACCGCCAAGAAGGCCACCGCTCGCAAGGCGACGTCGTAAGGACGCCAGGGCACTCACGCGCCGGGCCGGACTCCCCTGGGGAGCCCGGCCCGCGGCGTATGTAAGGGGAGTTACTGCGTAACGGCAGTTACAGCGTCTGAAGCGTCACGAGGGTGATCCGGACGGCGTCCTTCTCGCCCTCCGTCTCGATCCGCACCCGCTGCCCCGGCCGCAGCAGCCGCAGCCCGCCCGCGTCGAACGCGGCGGCATCGAAGGGCACCGGGGTGCCGTCGTCCAGCAGCACCTGCCCACTGCGGGTTTCCGGGTCGTACGTGTACGCGGTCGCTTGCATGGCGGCCAGCCTAATGCTCGGGCGTCTGCGGCACCTTGCCGGCGCCGGTGGGCGACCCCCGGCTCAGGACCCCGGGATCAGCAACCCCGCCGACACCGCTGCCGTATGCCGGCCCACCCCCAGCGCCAGCGCCGCGCGCAGGTCCGCGCCGGTGTCCACGTCCTGCCGTACCGAATCCACCGCCGGCAACCGCAGTTCCGCTGCGCCCGAGGCGCGGTGGCGGGCGCGGGAACCGGTGCCGAAAGCCGGGAGCAATTCCTGGCCGGGGGCCGCGGCCAGCAGCGTCGTGCCGAGTGCCGCCGCGTCCGGGAGAAAAGCCCGCGGGAATTCCGCCGCCGCCTCCAGTACCCGGGACAATTCCTGCGGGCGCAGAGCCGGCAGATCGGCGTTCAGGGCCGCGACCGGGACGCGGGGGGACATTTCCCGTACGACGGTGGCTCCGTGCCTCAGGGCGGCGTTCAGGCCGCTTCCCGGGGCGTCGGGGACGATCCGTGCACCCAGCGCCGCCAGTTCCCGGCCGGCCAGCTCGTCGTCCGTGACGACCGCCACACCCGCGACCGCCCCGCAATCGACGGCCGCGGCCACCGTGTCCTGCGCGAACGCGAGTGCCAGTCCCGGGCGCACCCCGTCGGCGGCGGTGTCCGAGAGCCTGCTCTTGGCCAGCGTCAGGGGCTTCAGGGGGATCACCAAGGTCCACTGCACCGGATCATTGTCCCCCGGGTCATCTGGCGGCCCTCGTGTCGGGGCGTACGGTGTTCTCGACAGACCGGCGGCCTGGAGCGACACTTGTGCGGCCCCCGGCCCAGGTGGCAGCCCCTTAGAGGCCTAGAGGAAGGTGTCCGCGTGCCCCGCCGCAGAATCGGCTTCTGGTACCGCTTCGCCGCGGTGATCTGCAAACCGCCGCTGGTGGTTCTGATCAAGCGGGACTGGCGTGGAATGGAGCACATTCCGGCCGAGGGCGGATTTATCACCGCGGTGAACCACAATTCCCACGTTGATCCTTTCGCGTACGCCCATTACCAGTACAACACCGGACGGGTTCCGCGATTCCTGGCGAAGAGCGGACTTTTCAAGAAGGGATTGGTCGGCGCCGCCATGCGCGGTACCGGACAGATCCCCGTCTACCGCGAGAGCACGGACGCGCTCAGCGCCTTCCGCGCCGCGATCGACGCCGTGGAGCGCGGCGAGTGCGTCGCCTTCTACCCCGAGGGCACCCTCACCCGCGACCCGGACGGCTGGCCCATGACCGCCAAGACCGGCGCCGCGCGCGTGGCCCTGCAGACCAAGTGCCCGGTCGTCCCGGTCGCCCAGTGGGGCTGCAACGAACTCCTGCCGCCCTACTCGAAGAAGCCCAACCTCTTCCCGCGCAAGACCCACCACGTCCTCGCGGGCCCGCCCGTGGATCTCTCCCGCTTCTACGACCAGGAGATGACCGCCGAGCTCCTGAAGGAGGCCACGGAGGCCATCATGGCGGCCGTCACCCGCCAGCTGGAGGAGATCCGCGGCGAGAAGGCGCCCGCGACGCCGTACGACCCGCGCCTGGAGCGGATCGAGCAGCGCCGCCGCACCCAGGCGCAGACGACGGGCAAGCAGGAAGAGGGGCAGAGCAAGTGAGCAAGCCGGTCAAGGCGGCGGTCTTCAGCGCCGGTTCGTGGGGCACGGCCTTCGGCATGGTGCTCGCGGACGCCGGGTGCGAGGTCACCCTGTGGGCGCGCCGCCCGGAGGTCGCGGAGGCGATCAACGCCACCCGGACCAACCCGGACTACCTCCCGGGCGTCGAGCTTCCGGAGAACCTCCGCGCGACCACCGATCCCGCCGAGGCCGCCGCCGACGCCGACTTCACCGTCCTGTCGGTGCCCTCCCAGACCCTGCGCGCCAACCTCGCCGAGTGGGCCCCGCTGCTCGCCCCCGGGACCGTCCTCGTCTCCCTGATGAAGGGCGTCGAACTCGGCTCCACCATGCGGATGAGCGAGGTCATCGAGGACGTCACCAAGGTCGGCCCCGAGCGCATCGCCGTGGTCACCGGGCCCAACCTGGCCCGTGAGATCGCCGCTCGTATGCCCGCCGCCGCCGTGGTCGCCTGCACCGACGAGGCCGTCGCCCGGCGGCTCCAGGCCGCCTGCCACACGCCGTACTTCCGGCCGTACACCGAGACGGACGTGGTCGGTTGCGAGCTGGGCGGCGCCGTGAAGAACGTCATCGGCCTCGCCGTCGGCATCGCGGACGGCATGGGGCTCGGCGACAATGCCAAGGGTTCGCTCATCACGCGCGGTCTCGCGGAGACCGCGCGGCTCGGGGTCGCGCTCGGCGCCGACCCGCTGACCTTCTCCGGACTCGCGGGCCTGGGCGACCTGGTGGCCACCTGCTCCTCGCCGCTGTCCCGCAACCACACCTTCGGCACCAACCTCGGCAAGGGCATGACCCTGGAGGAGACCATCGCGGTCACCAAGCAGACCGCCGAGGGCGTCAAGTCCTGTGAGTCCGTGCTGGATCTGGCCCGCCGGCACGGCGTCGACATGCCCATCACCGAGACGGTCGTCGGAATCGTCCACGAGGGCAAGCCGCCGGTGGTCGCTCTCAAGGAGCTGATGTCGCGCAGCGCGAAGCGCGAGAGGCGTTGACCACGACGCTGAGCGACCGTCCGTGCGACGCTGAGCGACGGCGGCAAAGTGGGCGCTGACTCGGGGGATACCAGCGGGTACTCTCAACGCGATATGAGCACCGAGAACCTCCCCCAGAGCCCTGAGCAGCCGTCCCGGAAGCCGCGCGTGGCCGTTGTATTCGGCGGGCGCAGCTCCGAACACGGGATCTCCATGGTCACCGCCGGCGCCGTCCTCGAGGCCATCGACCGGACGAAGTACGACGTCCTGCCGATCGGCATCACGCGGGAGGGCCGCTGGGTGCTCACCGCCGACGCGCCGGAGCGGATGGCGATCACCGACCGCCGCACCCCCGAGGTCCAGGACCTGGCGGAATCCAGCGAGGGCGGCGTCGTGCTCCCCGTCGACCCCGCGAACCGCGAGGTCGTCTACACCGAACCCGGCTCCGTGCCCAAGGCCCTCGGCGAGGTCGACGTGGTCTTCCCGGTGCTGCACGGCCCCTACGGCGAGGACGGCACCCTCCAGGGCCTCCTGGAACTGTCCGGAGTGCCGTACGTGGGCTCCGGCGTGCTCGCCTCGGCCGTCGGCCAGGACAAGGAGTACATGAAGCGGGTGTTCACCTCCTTCGGGCTCAAGGTCGGCCCGTACGTGGTGATCCGGCCCCGCGAGTGGCAGCAGGACGAGTCCGCCGCCCGCAAGAAGATCATCGACTTCGCCGGCGAGCACGGCTGGCCGCTCTTCGTGAAGCCCGCGCGCGCGGGTTCGTCGATCGGCATCACCAAGGTCGACGACCTCTCCGGTCTCGACGAGGCCATCGCCCTGGCGCAGCAGCACGACCCGAAGATCCTGGTGGAGGCGGCGCTCAGGGGCCGCGAGATCGAGTGCGGCGTCCTGGAGTTCGAGGACGGGCCGCGCGCCTCCGTCCCGGCCGAGATCCCGCCGCCGGACGCGCACGCGTACTACGACTTCGAGGCCAAGTACATCGACTCCACGCCCGGTGTCGTGCCGGCCCCGCTCACCGACGAGGAGACCGCCGAGGTGCGCCGTCTCGCGGTGGACGCCTTCGAGGCGGCCTCCTGCGAGGGCCTGGTCCGCGCGGACTTCTTCCTCACCGAGGACGGCGAGTTCGTGATCAACGAGATCAACACGATGCCCGGCTTCACGCCCATCTCGATGTACCCGCAGATGTGGCAGGCCACCGGCATCAGCTACCCGGAGCTGGTGGACCGCCTGGTGCAGGCCGCGCTGCGCCGCTCGACCGGGCTGCGCTAGCGCTCCCGTCACACCGCATGGAGGCTCAGCGCATGGAGGCGATCCCCTTGGGGATCGCCTTCCTGACGGAGGGCGCGAGATCCGCGAGGATCGAGGCGCCCTCCTGCTGCGCCGACATGCCCTTGGGCACGGTCACCTGCACATAGGCCACGCGCTTGGCCGTGGTGAACCGCCAGGTGCCGTCGCCCTGCTTCTCCATGAGCCAGTCGACGCCGTCGACCCCGCCCGGGATCGCGTCCGGGTCACCGCCCTCGGCCACCTTGGGATCGACCATCTTCGGCGGCCGTACGACACCGCAGCGCAGTATGATCGCCGGGTTTCCCCAGCCCGCCGTGTAGGCGGACCGGGGCGCGGGGTCGTTGCGGGTCCGTCCGTCCAGCTTCCCGGGCAGCACCGGGTGCAGCGCACGGCACGCCTTCGCCGTCCTGGCGTCGGGGGTGGGAACCGTGGTCGCCGCGTTGTCGTCTGCCGAGGAGCAGCCCGCGACCGCGATCAGCAGGGCGGGCGCGAGCAGGCCGAGGGGCCGGTGACGGAAGAAGTTCACCGGCCAAGCGTAGACGGGGGCTACAGATGCACGACCGGACAGGTCAGGGTGCGCGTGATGCCGTCCACTTGCTGGACCTTGGCGACCACCATGCGGCCGAGGTCGTCGACCGTGTCGGCCTGGGCGCGCACGATCACGTCGTACGGACCCGTCACGTCTTCGGCCTGGATCACTCCAGGGATCTTGTTGATGGTCTCGGCGACGGTCGACGCCTTGCCGACCTCCGTCTGGATCAGGATGTACGCCTGTACCACGGAACCTCCAAGGCGGCCACGAGGATCATGTGGGGAAAAGGAACGCCACGGTATCGCGTCGCCGCTCTCCGCGGGGAGACCCACGGAAACCGGGCTTGCGCGCCAGGGTGCAGGCACGACAGAAGTTGACGGTCGTCCCGACAGTATCGGACGGTCATCCTGACCGTATCTGACGGTCTTCTCGACCGTATCGAGGACACTGGTGACGCGCGAGCGGGCAAGGCAAGAGGCAGAAGGGGAGCAAGCGTCATGAAGGGCACTGTTGGTGAGCTCGGAGAGTTCGGGCTCATCAGGGAGCTCACCTCCCGTCTGACCACCACCCCGGCGGTCCGGGTCGGCCCCGGCGACGACGCCGCGGTGGTCGCCGCCCCCGACCGCCGGGTGGTGGCGAGCACCGACATCCTGCTGGAGGGGCGGCACTTCCGCCGCGACTGGTCCACGGCCTACGACGTGGGCCGCAAGGCGGCGGCCCAGAACCTCGCGGACATCGCCGCCATGGGCGCCGTACCGACCGCGCTGCTGCTCGGCCTGGTCGTCCCCGCCGAACTCCCGGTCACCTGGCCCAGCGAGCTGATGGACGGCCTGCGCGACGAGTGCCAGGTAGCCGGCGCCTCCGTGGTCGGCGGAGACGTCGTACGCGGCGACACGATCATGGTGTCGATCACCGCGCTCGGCGATCTGCGCAACCAGGAGCCCGTGACCCGCTCCGGAGCCCAGCCCGGCGACCTCGTTGCCGTCACGGGCTGGCTGGGCTGGTCCGCGGCCGGTTACGCGGTGCTCTCCCGCGGCTTCCGCTCGCCGCGCGCCTTCGTGGAGGCCCACCGGCGCCCCGAGCCGCCGTACCACGCGGGTCCGGCCGCCGCCGCGCTCGGCGCGACCGCCATGTGCGACGTCAGCGACGGTCTGATCGCCGACCTCGGGCACATCGCCGAGGCCAGCAAGGTCCGCATCGACATCCGCTCCGGCGCGATCGACATCCCGTCCCAGATGAACGACATCGGACAGGCCGTCGGCGTCGACCCGATGCAGTGGGTGCTGGCCGGCGGAGAGGATCACGCGATCGTCGCGACCTTCCCGTCGGACACCAAGCTCCCGGCCCGCTGGAAGGTCATCGGCGAGGTCCTCAACCCCTCGGCGCTGCCCCAGGTGACGGTCGACGGGGCGCCCTGGACCAGCAAGGGCGGCTGGGACCACTTCGGGGACATCGAGTCATGAGCGCCTCTGCCGTGCCTCCCCGGGTTCTGACCGTGGCCGGCTCCGACTCCGGCGGCGGCGCGGGCATCCAGGCCGACCTCAAGACGATGCTGGCGCTCGGCGTGCACGGCATGAGCGTGATCACCGCCGTGACCGCACAGAACTCCCTGGGCGTGCAAGGCGCCTGGGAGCTGCCGGTGGAGGCGGTGCGGGCGCAGTACCGCGGCGTCGTCGACGACATCGGCGTACAGGCCGTGAAGACCGGGATGCTCTCCTCGGCCGAACTGGTCGAGGAGGTCGCCGAGTTGATCTCCGGTACGGACGCCCCTGCGGTCGTGGACCCGGTCGGCGTCTCCAAGCACGGCGACCCGCTGCTGGCCGCGTCCGCGCTGGACTCGGTGCGCACCAAGCTGCTGCCGGCGGCGACCGTGGCGACCCCGAACCTGGACGAGGTGGCCCAACTCACAGGCGTACGGGTCGAGTCGGAGGGTGATCTGCGACGGGCCGCGGCGGCCGTGCTGGCGTACGGGCCGCGCTGGGTGCTGATCAAGGGCGGGCACCTGGCGGGGGACGCCCTGGACCTGCTCACGGACGGCTCCGCGGAGCACTGGCTGCGGGCACCCCGCCACGACAACCGGCACACCCACGGCACGGGCTGCACGCTGGCCTCCGCGATCGCGTCGGGGCTGGCGAAGGGACTGGCCGTGCCCGAGGCGGTGGCCGAGGCCAAGGAGTACGTCACCGGGGCGATCGCCGCCGGGTTCGCCCTGGGAGCGGGGATCGGGCCGGTGGATCACGGGTGGCGGTTCAGGGGCTGAACCAGCTGAACCACAGGAGGGGAGCGAGGGGAGCAGCGAGTGGGTACGGCAAAAAGCCGGCCCACCCTGAGGTGGACCGGCTCAGTGCAGCGAACCAGCAGTGGCCGCGCGCTTAGCTGTGCGTCAGCGCGAGACCTTGCCGGCCTTGATGCACGAGGTGCAGGCGTTCACGCGCTTCGGCGTCCCGCCGACCACGGTACGCACACGCTGGATGTTCGGGTTCCAGCGACGGGACGTACGGCGGTGCGAAAACGAGATGTTGTTGCCGAAGCCCGGCCCCTTGCCGCAGACGTCGCAGTTGGCAGCCACGGGTCACTCCAAAGACTTCAGATGCACTTACGGATAATCCCGGCAGGCCGGGATCGAGATCATAAGACCTGAGATCTTGAGTGGCGTTGCCAGGGGACTGCCCGATCAGGATCGGGCAACCGGAGCAGCATACAACGGCTGCTTCGGTACAACGAAACTACCATGGCAGCTCAGGGCCCCGCTCCCGGCCCTCTTCCGGTGGACACCGGTGCAAGGTCTACGCTGCGTCCACCGTCCAGCCAGCTCAGGGAGGCGCAGGTGGCGCAGGTGCCGCAGACATTCTTCGATGCTCTCGCGGTGCGCTCCTGGTGCGGTCTGGCGCTGCGGGCACTGGGGCAGGCGCGCGCCGAGATCGACGCGATCAACGTCTATCCGGTGGCGGACGGCGACACCGGGACCAACCTGTACCTGACCCTGGAGTCCGCCGCGGCGGCCGTGGAGGCCGTCTTCACCGGGTACGAGACCGGCTCCGAGGAGCCGTCGCTCGCCGACGCCGTGCACGCCATGGCCCACGGGGCGCTCATCGGGGCCCGGGGCAACTCCGGGACGATCCTGGCGCAGCTGCTGCGCGGCATGGCCCAGGTGCTCGCCGAGGCGGAGGCGTCGCACATCGACGGCACGGGGCTGCGGCTGGCGCTGCGGCACGCGGCCGACTCCGCCCGGCAGGCCGTGGCGCACCCCGTCGAGGGCACCGTGCTGACGGTCGCCTCGGCCGCTGCCGACGCCGCCGAGGGGGCGGGGGAGGCCGGGGACGACTGCGGGGCGGTCGCGCGGGCGGCCTACGAGGGCGCGCGTGCGGCCCTGGCGGCCACTCCCGGCCAGCTGGCCGTGCTGGCGCGGGCCGGCGTGGTCGACGCGGGCGGACGGGGGCTGGTGGCGGTGCTGGGGGCACTGGTGGAGGCGTTCACGGGGGAGACGATGACCGGGCAGGCGGTGACCGGGGAGGTGGCTCGGGAGGCCGTACCCGCCCCCGCTGCCGACGCGCACGCGCGCGTGGCCGCCGTTTCCGAGTGCGCCGAGGCCGACGAGCTGTGCGCCGACGGTGGCGAGAGCGGGGGCCCCGCCTTCGAGGTGATCTATCTCCTGGAGGCCGGTGACACGGCCGTGGCCCGGCTGCGTGAGCGGCTCGACGCCCTCGGGGACTCCCTCGTCGTGGTCGGCGGCGACGGGCTGTGGAACGTCCACGTGCACGTCGACGACGCGGGCGCCGCCGTGGAGGCCGGCGTCGAGGCCGGGCGGCCGTACCGGATCCGGATCACGCACTTCGGGTTCGGCGACGCGCACACGCGCGGCGAGCGCCCGCCGCGCGAGCGCGCCCAGCGGGCCGTCGTCGCCGTCGTACCGGGGGAGGGCCTGGCCGGGCTGTACACAGAGGCCGGCGCGACCACCGTCCTCGCGCGCCCGGGGGAGCCGCCGGCCAGCGGGGAGCTGGTGCAGGCCGTACGGCGCGCCCACGCGCGCGAGGTCGTGCTGCTGCCCAACGACGGCGAGCTGCGCCACACGGCCGCGGCGGCGGCCGAGCAGGCCCGCGCCGAGGGCATCCGCGTGGCCCTGATCCCGACCCGCTCGGCGGTCCAGGGCATCGCCGCGCTCGCGGTGCACGAGCCGGAGCGCCGGTTCGACGAGGACGTCGTCCAGATGACCTCGGCGGCGGGCGCCACCCGGTACGCCGAGGTCGTCGTCGCCGAGCACCGGTCCTTCACGACGGCCGGCATCTGCCAGGCCGGTGACGTCCTCGGCCTGATCGACGGCGATGTGGCGGTGATCGGCCAGGACGTCACCGCCACCGCCGAGACCGTGCTGGACCGCATGCTCCAGGCCGGCGGCGAACTGGTCACCGTCGTCGTCGGCGACGAGGCTCCGGAGGCCGTCGCCGAACACCTGGAGGCCCGTGTACGCGAGTCCTACCTGGCCGTGGACACGGTGGTGTACCGGGGCGGCCGGCAGGGGGCACTGCTGCTCATCGGCGTGGAGTGAACCGGCCCCCGGTTATTCCCCGCTCCCGTCCAGCTGGAGCATCTGGTGCGCCTCCGCCCGTCGGGCCTGGACGATCTCGTCCGCGTCGTCGGCGCCCTCGTAGGCCGCGAGCACGCCACGCGCGCGTGCCACCGCGTCGGCGGGCCGGCCCAGGTCGGCCTCCAGCCAGCCCGCGGCGAGTTCGGCGCCGGTACGGCTGTGCAGACCGTCGGCGCCGAGGGTGCCGAACAGCGTGGCCGCGCGGGCCATCTGGACCAGAGCGCCTTCGAAGGCCCCCTGAATCCCCTGATCCTGGTCCGCCTGATCTGCCTGGTCCGTCTCGTCCACCTCGGCCGCCGAGCGGGCCAGCAGTTCGCCGAACTGGCGGTGGGTGTTGGCAAGTTCGGCGGTGAGCTGATCGCGGGCCATCGGGCCGGCGGCGGCTTCCAGCGCCCGCTCGCACTCCCGCACCGCCTGCGCCATCCGCTCCCGCGCGCCCTCCGCTCCGGCCTCTGCGCGCAGGGCCAGCCACGCGCGGGCGCGCAGGGAGCGGACGAGGAAGGGGGCGTTGCCGAGCGAGCGCCACAGGTCGCCCGCGCGCGTGTAGGCCTGGTCCGCCTCCTCCAGCAGCCCGGCGTTGCTCAGGGACTCGGCGGCGAGGTGGGCCAGCGTGGCGTGGTCCTGCTGCTCGGGCCAGTGCCGGGCGAGCTCGGCGGCCCGCAGCCGGTGTTCGGCGGCGGCCCGGTGCTCGCCCAGCTCGCTCAGGCAGTCCCCGAGCCACCACCGAGCCTGCACGACCACGCCGTCGCCGTGCGTCTCGGCGCTCACCTCGGGCAGCACCGACTCCAGCACCTCGGCGGCCTCCGCGCACCGCCCCTCCCGGAGCAGGAAGCCGCCCAGCTGGTGCCGGGCCCAGACGCCCAGCGCCGCGCTCTCGCCCGCCTCGTCGGCCCAGTGCGCGGCCTCCAGGGCGTGCTCCGCCGCCTCCCCGGCCGCACCCCGGGCGCCGGTCACCTCGGCGAGCTGGAGGTGCAACTGGGCCCGGCCGGCCGCCTCCACGTACGGCCCGCCGTGCTCCAGCGCCGACCGCAGCGCCCGCTCGGCCCCGGCCAGGTCACCGACCTGATGGGCGAGCCCGGCGACCCGGACCTCGTACTCGACCGCGAACCAGGGCAGCCCCGCCCCCACGTACTCCGCGGCAGCCCGCCGGAACAACTCCATCGCCCGCTCCACGTTCCCGGCCCGCTCGGCCAGCTCCGCGAGCATCGCCCGCCCCTCGGCCCCCCGGGCCGCAAGCCGCACGTCACCATCACCACGCCCGTCCACGAGCGCCAGCACCTCGCGTACGGCCTGCTCGGCGTCGTGCAGGGCGGCGTCGGCGTCCCGCGCCGAGAGCGCGGCGGCCCCGCCCGCGGCCTCCGCCCCCGCGTCCACCCGGCGCATCAGGATCCGCGCCCTGCTCATCAGCACCGACGCCGTCTGCCGTACGCCGGTGGACTCCTCGGCGTAGAGCGCGAGGATCTCGTCGTACGGGGCGGTGACCGCCGCCAGTGCCGCGTCCAGCTCGCCTGCCAGGGCGCGGACGTGCGCTCCACGCGCGCGTGCCGCCAGTGCCTCCCCGGGGTCGCCCGCCTCCGCGTACAGGGCGGCGGCCCGGTCGAACAGGGCGATGCCCTCGGGGCCGCGGGACATCGCCTCGTGGTCGGTGAGCTCCGCCCGGGAGCGCGGATCCAGCTCCACGTCCTCGGCGGCCCGTGCCACCGCCTCCCACGCCTCCAGGGCGCGCGGTTGCAGCGTGTCCGACAGCCGGCGTGCCTCGGTGAGGAGAGCGGCGAGGTCGGACGGCTCCGGGGCCGCCTCCTGCGGGGGGCGCGCCGGGGCGGCCGTCCGCGCGGGAGCGCGTACGCCCAGCGGCAGGCGGTCCACCAGCGGTTGCTGGGCCATCCGTTCGCGGACGCGGTCGCCGACGTACGACGTCCCGTTGCGCAGGTCGAACCGCTCGGCCAGGTCCAGCGCCTCCGCGCGCGCGTGCGCGGCGAGTTCCCGCGCGGTCCACACGCGGCCGGCCGGGCCCGGTACCCGCTGCTCGCCCAGGCCCAGCCCGGTCAGCCGGTCCATCAGCAGCGTCACCACGGCCAGGAAGTCCAGGCGGCTGCGCGGATGCCCGGTGTCGGTGAAGTACGCCGGCCGCTGCGCGAGCAGTTCGAGGCCGCGCGCCTCGTTGCCGGTCAGGGCGCAGAACTCCACGTGGTCGGCGTAGGCGCCGCGCATGCTCTCCATGGGGCGGACGAGGCGGAAGCCGCGCAGATGGTGGGCCCGGGCCTCCGCCACGCGGCCGAGGCGCAGCAGCGGCACCAGCGAGGACGCGAGCACCGTGTGCGGCTCGTGCGCGCAGCTGTACTCGCCCTCCAGCACCGGCGCCCACAGGTCCAGGGCCGCCGCGTCCCGGTCGCACGTGACCTGCCAGCTGCCCTGCCCGTGCAGCTCGCACGCGTGGCAGTCGGCCATCCGGTCCCGGTCCGCGGCGAGCCAGGCGGCATACGCCCGCTCGGCCCGCGCCAGGTCCCCGATGTGCGAGGCCACGCTGAACTCGGCGCTGCGCACGGCCCGTTCGGAGTGACCGGCGAGCCGGTAGCGGTGCTCCATCTCGCCGAGCCACTGCTCGATCGAGGCGAGCGGGATGTGCGGCTGGTCCAGCATGCCGGCCGAGACCCACTTGAACACCCAGTGCAGCGAGTGCGTCTCGTACTCGTCGAAGTCCTCGGGCCGTTCGTCCCACAGGCGCAGCAGCCGCGCGAACGGGACGAACATCTTGTCCTTCTCGGAGCTGTAGTTGTAGACCTTCAGCTGGTGCCCGAGCGCCTCGATCACGGCGAGCGGGACGTCCAGCTTCTCGGCCTCGGCGAGCAGCTGCTCCGCGCGCGCGTTGCGGGCCGGTCCCTCCGGCTGCTCGGAGTTCTCCGCCATCGCCCGGCGCAGCGCGTCGAAGTCCGTGATCTCACCCATCAGCGACCGTTCTCCCCATGCGTGCCCCCGTGTGACTCCCCGTGCGTGGCCCACTCCAGGAGGCCGATGAACGCCCGGTTGAGCAGTGCCGAGTCGGCGGGCCGCAGCGGGCGCTGCGCCATCAGCAGCGCCTGCCCGTACAGCGACTCCGTGGCGGTGCCGATCAGCTCCGGGTCCCCGAGCGAACTGATCCGGCGGATCAGCGGGTTGAGATGGTTGAGCACCAGACGCGCGCGCGGGGCGCTGCCGCGCAGCGAGCCCAGGATCCCTGCCCACAGGTCGTCCGCCTGCTCCTCGGCCTCCGCGCGGGCCTGCTCGTGCCGCGCGGCCCGGTCGTCCAGGTGCAGCGCGGGCACGGAGAGCGGGTGGAAGGCGCGCAGGACGACGTCACAGCCGAGCGGGTCCAGCTTCGCCCGCGCGGCTGCCAGGAAGCCGGACAGCGCCAGCTCCACGCCGGGGTCGACCGCGTCCAGGTGCGCGGTCACGGTGTCCGCGTCCAGTTCGGCGACCACCGTCCCCGGCCGCACCGCGGGCAGCGCCTCGACCAGCTCGCTGTCGTACGTGTAACCGCCGTTGACCACTCCGATGCCCTGCGCCGAGGCGATGGGTGCGACCTGCCGGTACTCCTCGACCGTCCGCGTGAAGTGCACCACCGGGTGCCGCTGGGCGAACTCCTCCAGGGACAGCTGCCCGTCCGTGGTCTCGAACGGCAGCCACGGCAGCATGGTGCGCAGCATGTCGCCGTCGTGCCGCGCCAGGGACTTCACGCCCAGGTGGTGCACGGCAAGGAAGGCGGAAAGCCGCTCCGGATCACCGGCGGCGAGCCCCGTCAGCCAGGAGCGAATCCTTTCGCCCAGGGCTTCCCGTACAGCGGCGAGGGTCTCGTCCTCGTACAGCGACTCGCGCGAGGCCGTGGGCCGCAGGCTGTCCGTGTCCAGCACGCAGCGCACGAAGAACGCCCAGTCCGGCAGCAGTTGTTCGGCCCGCTCGGTGAGCAGCATGCCCTTCAGGTGCACCCGGTGGGTGGCCCGCTGGGCGGGGCTGACCGCCGACGGCAGCACGTACGCCACCCCGCGGATCCCGGCCAGCGGCACGTCCAGGTCGATCGAGTCCAGCGGGGTGAACCCGAACAGCTCGTGACAGTGCCGGGCCAGCGCCACCCTGCGGGCGGTGGGGGAGAGGTGGGGCCGGTCCCAGGGCGCCGGCAGGTCCGTGACCGGCTCCTCGCCCACCCGGACGTCGTACGGCAGCAGCGCGCCGAAGTCCCGGGCCAGCGCGCGCACCCGCTCGGGCGCGAGCCACTCGGCCGCCCCCGCCCGCGCCGTCAGGTACACCGTGGTGCCGGGCTCGGGCCGCTCGGCGTCGGGCAGCGTCCGCACCCGGTACGAGCCGTCGTCGCGCGCCGTCCACTCCACCGGCGGGGCCTCGGGCGTACGGGCGCTGCGGCTGACCACCCGGATGCGCTCGGCGACCACGAAACAGGCCAGCAGGCCGATGCCGAACTGGCCCAGGAAGTCGGAGCGGGCCTCCTGCAGGCCCTCCGCGCGCTTGGAGCTGCGCCCGATGGTCGCGAGCAGGCTGTGCACGTCCGACTCGGTGAGCCCGACGCCGCTGTCCTCCACGCGCAGCGCCCCGTCCGCGGCATGCAGCCGCACCCACGCCGGAGCGCCGGGCTCCGCGGCCCGCCGGGCGGTGACGGCGTCCACGGCGTTCTGCAGCAGCTCGCGCAGATAGACCTTGGGGCTGGAGTAGAGGTGATGGGAGAGCAGGTCCACCAGACCGCGGAGGTCGACCTGGAACGTATGAGGTGTGTGAGGTGACTGGGATGCCTGGGCTGACTGCGAGGTCTGGGAGTCCATCGTCACTGCGCCGGAGGGGGGAGTGCGTGCGGCGCGGGGTCGGGCGGTCCCGGTCTGGGGCGGTGACCGCGGGGGATGGCCGGAGCGCGCCATCCTAGGCCCGGAACGGCCCACCTGACCAGCGCTTTCCCGAATCCCAGCGCAGCGTCTACGGCATTGTCAGTGGAGTGGTGTGCAATGGATCTCGTGCCCGCACTGCAAGAACCGCTGAAGCAACCACTGAAGTCGGTGCTCGGCCCCGCCACCGCGAAGGTGATGGCCGAGCACCTAGGCCTGCACACCGTCGGCGACCTCCTGCACCACTACCCGCGCAGATACGAGGAGCGCGGCCAGCTCACCCACCTCGCCGACCTCCCCATGGACGAGCACGTCACGGTGGTCGCCCAGGTCGCCGACGCCCGCCTGCACTCCTTCGCCTCGTCCAAGGCCCCCCGAGGCAAGGGCCAGCGCCTGGAAGTCACGATCACCGACGGCAGCGGGCGACTTCAACTGGTCTTCTTCGGCAACGGGGTTCACAAGCCCCACAAGGAACTGCTCCCGGGCACCCGCGCGATGTTCGCCGGCAAGGTCTCCGTCTTCAACCGCCGCCTCCAGCTCGCCCACCCGGCCTACGAGTTGCTGCGCGGCGACTCCGACGAAACGGTCGAGACCTGGGCCGGCGCCCTGATCCCCCTGTACCCGGCCACCGCCAAGCTGGAGTCCTGGAAGATCGGCAAGGCGATCCAGACGGTGCTCCCGAGCGCCCAGGAGGCCCTGGACCCCCTCCCGGACTCCCTCCGCGCGGGCCGCGGCCTCCTCCCCCTCCCCGAGGCCCTGCTCAAGATCCACCGCCCGCACACCAAGGCCGACATCGCCGACGCCCGCGCCCGCCTGAAGTGGGACGAGGCCTTCGTCCTCCAGGTCGCCCTGGCCCGCCGCCGGCACGCCGACGCCCAGCTCCCCGCCGTACCCCGCACCCCGAAGCCCGACGGCCTCATGTCCGCCTTCGACGACCGCCTCCCCTTCACCCTCACCGAGGGCCAGCAGAAGGTCTCCAAGGAGATCTTCGACGACCTGGCCACCGAACACCCGATGCACCGGCTGCTGCAGGGCGAAGTGGGATCGGGAAAGACAATGGTGGCCCTCCGCGCCATGCTCGCCGTCGTCGACGCCGGGGGCCAGGCCGCCATGCTCGCGCCCACCGAGGTGCTCGCCCAGCAGCACCACCGGTCGGTCGTCGAGATGATGGGGGAGCTGGCCGAGGGCGGCATGCTGGGCGGTGCCGACCACGCCACCAAGGTGGTGCTGCTCACCGGCTCCATGGGCGCCGCCGCCCGCCGCCACGCCCTGCTGGACCTGGCCACCGGCGAGGCCGGCATCGTGATCGGCACGCACGCGCTGATCGAGGACAAGGTGCAGTTCCACGACCTCGGCCTGGTCGTCGTGGACGAACAGCACCGCTTCGGCGTCGAGCAGCGCGACGCCCTGCGCGGCAAGGGCAAGCAGCCGCCGCACCTCCTCGTCATGACCGCCACCCCCATCCCGCGCACGGTCGCCATGACCGTGTTCGGCGACCTGGAGACCTCGGTCCTGGACCAGCTCCCGGCCGGCCGTTCCCCGATCGCCAGCCACGTCGTCCCGGCTGCGGACAAGCCCCACTTCCTCGCCCGGGCCTGGGAGCGGGTCCGCGAGGAGGTGGGGAACGGTCATCAGGCGTACGTGGTCTGCCCTCGCATCGGTGACGACATCGACGAGGCGGCCGACCCGAAAAAGGCGAGCAAGTCCCCCGAGGACGAGGCCGAGAAGCGTCCGCCCCTCGCCGTCCTCGACGTGGCCGACCAGCTCGCCAAGGGCCCCCTCAAGGGCCTCAGGGTCGAGGTCCTGCACGGCCGTATGCACCCCGACGACAAGGACGCCGTCATGCGCCGCTTCGCGGCCGGCGAGACGGACGTCCTGGTCGCCACCACGGTCATCGAGGTCGGCGTGAACGTCCCCAACGCCACCGTCATGGTGATCATGGACGCCGACCGCTTCGGCGTCTCCCAGCTGCACCAGCTCCGCGGCCGGGTGGGCCGTGGCTCGGCCCCCGGCCTCTGCCTCCTGGTCAGCGAGATGCCCGAGGCCAGTGCGGCCCGCCAGCGCCTGACCGCCGTGGCCTCCACCCTGGACGGCTTCGAACTCTCCCGCATCGACCTGGAACAGCGCCGCGAGGGCGACGTCCTCGGCCAGGCCCAGTCCGGCGCCCGCACCAGCCTCCGGGTCCTCGCCGTCATCGAGGACGAGGAGGTCATCGCGGAGGCGAGGGAGGAGGCGACGGCTGTCGTGGCGGCAGACCCCGAGCTGGCCGGCCTCCCCGGCCTGCGCACGGCCCTGGACGCCCTGTTGGACGAGGAGAGGGAGCAGTACCTGGAAAAGGGGTGACGGGGAATCGACCCAGGGGCGCAAGGAACTGCGCGACCAGCCACAATGAACCGTAAAGCCGCCCACGGAGAAGGACCCCCAAAATGACCCGCGTGATCGCCGGCGCGGCCGGCGGACGCCGCCTCGCAGTCCCGCCCGGGACCGGCACCCGGCCAACATCAGACCGCGCACGCGAGGGCCTCTTCTCCACCTGGCAGTCCCTCCTCGGCGGCCCCTTGGACGGCGAACGGGTCCTGGACCTCTACGCGGGCTCGGGCGCGGTAGGCCTGGAAGCCCTCTCCCGGGGCGCCGGCCACACCCTCCTGGTCGAGGCCGATGCCCGAGCGGCCCGTGTCGTCCGGGAGAACGTGAAGAACCTGGGCCTTCCCGGCGCCGAGGTCAGGTCGGGCAAAGCGGAACAGATCATCAAGACCCCGCCGGCGGCCGAGCCGTACGACCTCGTGTTTCTCGACCCCCCGTACGCCGTCTCGGACGACGATCTTCGCGAGATTCTGCTCACACTCCGCTCGGAGGGCTGGCTCACCGACGAAGCACTCGTCACCGTGGAGCGCAGCACCAGAGGTGGCGAATTCCGGTGGCCGGACGGCTTCGAGGGCCTCCGGTCCCGTCGCTACGGCGAGGGAACGTTTTGGTACGGTCGCGCCGCCGCTACGTGCGAAGACGCACGATGACCGGACCGGAGAGCGAGGGATCACAAGTGCGCCGCGCCGTCTGCCCCGGGTCGTTCGACCCGATCACCAATGGACACCTCGACATCATTGCCCGCGCCTCCCGTCTGTACGACGAGGTCTACGTCGCGGTGATGATCAACCAGGCCAAGAAGGGCCTGTTCGAGATCGAGGAGCGGATCGAGCTGATCCGCGAGGTCACCGCCGACTACGGCAACGTACGGGTCGAGGCCTTCCACGGCCTGCTCGTCGACTTCTGCAAGCAGCGCGACATCCCGGCCATCGTCAAGGGCCTGCGCGCGGTCAGCGACTTCGACTACGAGCTCCAGATGGCCCAGATGAACAACGGCCTCACCGGCGTCGAAACCCTGTTCGTGCCCACGAACCCCACCTACAGCTTCCTGTCCTCCTCCCTGGTCAAGGAGGTCGCGGCGTGGGGCGGCGACGTCTCCCACCTGGTGCCGCCCGCGGTCCTGGACGCCCTGAACCAGCGCCTCCGCAAGGGCTGATGGGGCTACAGTCGTCCCGTCCGTCTCCAACACAGCTGTAGAGAGTGGCGAGCACAGGTGGACGTGCAGAGAAAGCTCGACGAGATCGTCTCCACGGTCTCCGGCGCCCGGGGCATGCCCATGTCGGCATCGTGCGTGGTCAACCGCGCCGACCTGCTCGCGATGCTCGAAGAGGTGCGCCAGGCCCTGCCCGGCTCCCTCGCGCAGGCGCAGGAGCTGATCGGCGACCGTGAGCAGATGGTCGAGCAGGCCCGCGTGGAGGCCGAGCGGATCATCGGGGACGCGCACGCCGAGCGCGGCTCGCTGATCTCCGGCACCGAGATCGCCCGCCGCTCCCAGGCCGAGGCCGACCGGATCCTCGCCGAGGCCCGCAAGGAGTCCGAGGAGGTCCGCGCCGAGGCCGACGACTACGTCGACTCCAAGCTCGCCAACTTCGAGGTCGTCCTCAACAAGACCCTCGGCTCGGTCGGCCGCGGCCGGGAGAAGCTCCTCGGTACCGGGCCCGGCCTGGACGAGAACGGCTACGAGGACGAGGACGCCCCCGAGCGCAGCCAGGACCCGGAGACCCTGCGGCACAACGCCGACGCTTACGTCGACGCCAAGCTCGGCGCCTTCGAGGCGGTGCTCGCCAAGACCCTGGAGGCCGTCGGGCGCGGCCGGCAGAAGCTGCACGGCCGGATCGCCGCGGACGACCTCGGCGCCCTCGCCGAGGACACCACGACCTTCCAGCACTCCAGCGACGCCGACTACCTCGCCGACCTCGCGGCCCTGGCGGACGCCTCGGACGACCGCCAGGCCCAGCCACGGCAGCCGGAGCCGGAGCCGCAGCAGTCGCCGTACGAGCAGCAGCCGGCCTACGCCTACGAGCAGCAGCAGCCGGACCCGTACGCCGGCTATGGCCAGGAGGCCCCGTACGGCTACCAGCAGGCGGATCCGTATGCCTACCAGGGCTACGATCCCCAGCAGGCCGCCTACGACCCGAACCAGGCCGCTCAGCAGCCCCACCAGGCCCACCAGGTGCCCCAGCAGGGCTACGCGCTGGACGAGACGAGTCTCTTCGACACCGGCATGATCAGCGCGGAGCAGCTGCGGGCCTACGAGCAGGGCCGCGGGCTGTAGCGCGGGGGCGCCGGGGGCACCGGATTGGGACCTGAGCGCAAGGTCCAGTATCCTGGCTCTTCGGTCGCGCGTACGTCCGCGATCAACGCTGCCCGGTGACACCTCCGGAGTGGCGTCCCTTCGAGCATGAAGACCGAAAGCAGGAATGGCTTCCAACGCCCGCCTCGACCACCGCAACCCCCTCGTGATCGACACGCACGAGCTGGGTCGGCGTCCTGGTGCGCTGCAGCGCCTGACCCGCACGGTCGACGCCCCGGCGGACCTCGGCATCGAAGGGGTCATCGGAGTGCCGGAAGGCGCCCCGCTGGAACTCGAACTCCGCCTCGAGTCGGTCATGGAAGGGGTGCTTGTCACATGCACCGCCCGTGCACAGGCTCAGGGGGAGTGCGTAAGGTGTCTGGAGCCGGTCGAGCTGCCGCTCGATGCGGACTTCCAGGAGATGTTCTCGTACCCTGACGCCGACGGCCGGGGCCGCGTGATCGCGGAACCGGGCGACGACGCCGAGGACGACGAGGACAGGCTCTTTGTCGAGGACGGTCTGATCGACCTCGAACCTCTGCTGCGCGATGCGGTGGTGCTCGCACTGCCGATGCAGCCGGTGTGCCAGGAAGACTGCCCGGGTCTGTGCTCCGAGTGCGGAGTGCGGCTCGCGGACGACCCGGACCACCACCACGACGCCGTCGACATCCGTTGGGCGGCTTTGCAGGGACTCGCCGGTTCGCTCGAACCCGGCGAGAAGGACGAGATGAGCGGCGCCGAAGCGGGCGTCGACGAGAAGCAGGAGAAGTAGCCGTGGCTGTTCCGAAGCGGAAGATGTCGCGCAGCAACACGCGCCACCGCCGGTCGCAGTGGAAGGCTGCGGTCCCCACCCTGGTTGCGTGCGAGCGCTGCCACGAGCCCAAGCAGCAGCACATCGCGTGCCCGTCTTGTGGCACCTACAACAAGCGCCAGGTCCTCGAAGTCTGATCGGGCTGGTGAGAGGCACTGTGTCCAGTCCCAAGAAGGCGGAAAACCAGGCCTCGTCCCACACGCTTCTGGAAGGGCGGCTCGGCTACCAGGTCGAGTCCGCCCTTCTGGTGCGTGCGCTGACCCACCGTTCCTATGCGTACGAGAACGGCGGTCTGCCGACGAACGAGCGGCTGGAGTTCCTCGGGGACTCCGTGCTCGGCCTCGTCGTCACGGACACGCTGTACCGCACCCACCCCGACCTGCCCGAGGGCCAGCTGGCCAAGCTGCGGGCCGCGGTGGTCAACTCGCGTGCGCTGGCGGAGGTCGGCCGCGGCCTCGACCTGGGTTCCTTCATCCGGCTCGGCCGTGGTGAAGAGGGCACGGGCGGCCGGGACAAGGCGTCCATCCTTGCCGACACCCTGGAAGCGGTGATCGGCGCGGTCTATCTCGATCAGGGCCTCGATGCGGCGTCCGAGCTGGTGCACCGGCTCTTCGACCCGCTGATCGAGAAGTCCTCGAACCTCGGAGCCGGCCTGGACTGGAAGACCAGTCTCCAGGAGCTGACCGCGACCGAAGGGCTCGGTGTGCCCGAGTACCTGGTCACGGAGACCGGCCCCGATCACGAGAAGACCTTCACTGCTGCCGCCCGCGTCGGAGGCGTCTCGTACGGCACCGGCACCGGCCGCAGCAAGAAGGAGGCGGAGCAGCAGGCCGCCGAGTCCGCCTGGCGCTCGATCCGCACCGCTGCGGACGAGCGGGCCAAGGCGGCCAAGGAAGCCGTCGCGGGCGACAGCACGTCGTCGTCCGCCACCGCCTGACAGAGCAGCACCGAGCGCCCGCCCCGCCCTTCGCGCCGGGGCGGGCGCTCGGTTCGTCCCACGGTCCGTACGGGGGTTCCGATGCCTGAGTTGCCCGAGGTCGAGGTCGTCCGGCGGGGCCTTGCGCGCTGGGTCGCCCACCGCACGGTCGTCGACGTCGAGGTGCTGCACCCACGTGCGGTGCGCCGGCACATCGCGGGCGCCGACGACTTCGCGCACCGTCTCAAGGGCCACCGCATCGGCACGCCCAGCCGGCGTGGCAAGTACCTGTGGCTGCCCCTGGAGGACACGAACCAGTCGGTCCTGGCCCACCTCGGTATGAGCGGCCAGCTCCTGGTCCAGCCGCACGAGGCGCCGGACGAGAAGCACCTGCGCATCCGTGTCCGCTTCGCCGACGCCCTCGGCACCGAACTCCGCTTCGTCGACCAACGCACCTTCGGCGGCCTGTCGTTGCACGACAACACCCCCGAGGGCCTGCCGGACGTCATTGCGCACATCGCCCGCGACCCCCTCGACGAACAGTTCGACGACGAGGCCTTCCACCAGGCCCTGCGGCGCAAGCGGACCACCATCAAACGGGCCCTGCTGGACCAGTCGTTGATCAGCGGCGTCGGCAACATCTACGCGGACGAGGCCCTTTGGCGCGCCCGCATCCACTACGAGCGCCCGACGGCGAACTTCACCCGCCCGGTCACCGCCGAACTCCTCGGCCACGTCCGGGACGTGATGAACGCGGCCCTCGCCGTCGGCGGCACCAGTTTCGACAGCCTGTACGTCAACGTGAACGGCGAGTCGGGCTACTTCGACCGCTCCCTGGACGCGTACGGCCGTGAGGGCCTGCCCTGCAAGCGGTGCGGCACCCCTATGCGCCGCCGCGCGTGGATGAACCGCTCCAGCTACTTCTGCCCGAAGTGTCAGAGGGCGCCGCGCGTCTCGTCGTAACGCGCGCGGGCCGCGAGGACGTCGTCCATCGCGCCCTCCACGCAGTGGATGAGCGAGAGCAGCCGTTCGGCGACCGAGCGGCCCAGCGCGGTCAGTTCGTAGTCGACGCGGGGCGGGTTCGTGGGCTGTGCCTCGCGGTGCACCAGACCGTCGCGCTCCAGCGCGTGCAGCGTCTGGGACAGCATCTTCTCGCTCACCCCGTCGACCCGGCGGCGCAGCTCGTTGAAGCGCAGCGAGCCCTCGTGCAGCGCGCCCAGGGTGAGTCCGCCCCAGCGGCCGGTGACGTGCTCCAGCGTGCCGCGCGAGGGGCAGGCCTTGGCGAACACGTCGTAGGCGAGGTCGTCCTGGTCCTGGGTGCCGACAGTCATGGCTTCAGGGTACGGCAGCGCAGCGCTATCCACCAGCTTGCACTAACTAGAAGTTAGTGCTTTCCTGTGGTCACTGCTGCTGAGCTGCCGTTCCGGCGTGCTCATGTGTTTCAAGGAGTAACCATCGTGACCAGCCCTGTCGTGTCCATCGCCTACCACTCCGGCTACGGCCACACCGCCGTCCTCGCCGAGGCAGTCCGCGCCGGCGTCGCCGACACGGGTGCCGAGGTGCACCTGATCAAGGTGGACGAGATCACCGACGAGCAGTGGGAGACGCTGGACCGCTCCGACGCGATCGTCTTCGGCTCGCCCACCTACATGGGCACCGCCTCCGGTGCCTTCCACGTCTTCGCCGAGGCGACCTCGAAGCGCTGGATGGGGCAGGACTGGAAGGACAAGCTGGCCGCCGGCTTCACCAACTCCGGCTCCAAGAGCGGCGACAAGCTGCATACCCTGCAGTTCTTCCAGATCCTCGCCGCCCAGCACGGCATGAACTGGGTCAACCTCGGCCTGCACCCCGGCTGGAACCACAGCGCGGGCTCCGAGAACGACCTCAACCGCCTCGGCGTCTTCGCGGGCGCGGCGGCGCAGACCAACGTGGACGAGGGTCCGGACGCCGTGCACAAGGCCGACATCGCCACGGCCGAGCACCTGGGGCGCCGGGTGGCGGAGGCGGCGCAGGCGTTCATGCGGGGGCGTGCCGCCGCGTAACGGGCTGCCTCAGAAGCCGAAGTCCTCGGTCCACCAGGGCCCGCCCGGCCCGAAGTGCACACCCACACCGAGGGTGTTGAAGTCGCAGTTCAGTATGTTCGCGCGGTGGCCGGGGCTGTCCATCCAGGCCTTCATGACCGCCGCCGGGTCCGCCTGGCCGCGCGCTATGTTCTCGCCGCCGAGGCCGGTGATGCCGGCCTTCGCGGCCCGGTCCCACGGGGTGAGGCCGTCCGGGTCGGTGTGGTCGAAGAAGCTCCGCGCGGCCATGTCGTCGCTGAAGTCCTCGGCAAGCTCGGTCAGCGAGGAGTTCGCCGCCAGCGCGCTGCACCCGACCTTCGCCCGCTCCTCGTTGACGAGCTTCAGCACCTCCGCCTCGGCGGCGGCCCGGGTCGACACCGTCACCGGCGTGGAGGTCGGGGCCGGTGCCTTCGTCGCGGGGTGGGACGGGGTCTTCGTGGGCTTCGCCGAGGGCGTGGCCGTCGGCACCGGCTTCGCGGACACCCGCTTCGCCGGCGTGGGCGACGGCGAGGCGGACGCGGAGGCCGAGGAGGAGGTGGACAGGGACGGGGTCGGGGCCGGCGGGGTCGCCGAGCGTCGGGTGCCCGAGCCGCCCGTGGCGCCGCCGCCCCGGTTCTCGGCGCTGCCGGAGGTGCCGCCCTGTGCGGCGGCGGTGTTGCTGGGAGAGTCCGCGGCCTGCACCTGGTCGCCGCCGGTGGCGCTGGTGACGCCGCCGAGCTTGTAGTTCTCCAGGCCGGGCATCACGCCCGTGGCCACGGCTATCGAGCCGAGGGCGACCGCCGCCGATATGCCGAGCAGGCTCGTGCGCACCGGCTTCGCGGGCTTCGCCTTGCGCCGGTGGGTGCGGGACGGACCGCCGCCGGGGGTGAAGCCGCCGCCTTCGGGAGCGCCCTCGGCCCCGTCCCCGCCCATCGCGTACAGGTAGGCCGTGCTCTTCGCGTTGGCATCGGCGTACGCATCGGGGCTCAGGTACGGCGCGACGCCCTCGGGCCGTCGCTCGCCCGCGTACGAGTCCTGGGGGTCGTCGCTCCCCGTACCGGAGAGGTGCGTGTGCGTGACCCCGGTGGCGCGGCCCTTGGCGGCGCGGCCGGCGGCGGAGCGTCGGTGGCGTCCCATGTCCTTGCCCTCTTCCTCGTGCTCGCGGTCGACCGGCGCCTCGTGGCGACTGACTCCTTCTGGCCAACCCGACTCACTCGATCGAGTGAGTTTCATATGAGATGCATCGGGTGGGGACGGTACCGCATGGTGCCGATGCGGGAAGTGCTCCGAGCGACAGCGGCCGGTTAGGTTGCACCCATGAGCGAGGAAGTACGACTGGTCGCCTGGGTACGCGGATACGTGCAGGGCGTGGGGTTCCGCTGGTTCACGCGCGCCAAGGCGCTGGAGATCGGCGGTCTGCGTGGTTTTGCTCTCAATTTGGCCGACGGCCGCGTCCAGGTGGTCGCGGAGGGGGCCCGCGAGGGCTGCGAGGGGCTGCTCGACTGGCTACAGGGAGGCGACACGCCCGGACGCGTGGAGGGCGTCACCGAGATCTGGGACACACCCCGCGGCGGCTACGACGGCTTCGCCATCCGCTGATCCGCTTCCGCGGAGCCGTGCCGGCCGCCGCGCGGCGAGTTGCCCGGAGCACCCGTCCACAGCAGAAACGGCCTGGTGGTTGCCAAGAACCGCTCGGCATGGCAGGCTCCGCAGGTACAGAAGATCGTCACGCCCTGTGGGCACCGCTGGAGTCACAGCGCCGCCAATTCTTCCGGCCGCGCACCCCGGTTCGCCCCCAATGCAGGGCGTGATCGTGTTGACCGTCAAACTTTTTGGTGAGACGCTGAAAGCCCCGCGCACCTTAGCTGTTTGGCATGGAACAACAGCAGAGCAACACTCGGATGTGCCAAGCACCGCGGGTGCAAATCCCTCACGACCCACACCGCATCGGTCGGTCACTCAGTGTGGAGGACCATCCATCATGGCAAAGGCGCTTCTCGGTTACGTCGGCGGCTCCGACCCTCGACTCCTCGCCGAGATGCGACGGCTGCAGCAGCGCGTCCAGGACCTCGAATCCGAGCTCGTGCGGATCCAGGCCGAGAACGACGCGCTGACGGCTGCCGCCTCTCAGGACGGGATCATGGAGAGCATCGACGCACACCAGGCGGAGCCTGCGCTCACCTGATCACTGCATCGCTTCACGACAGCACTCGCAGCGGTTGGGCTGCCCGTAATCCACCGCAAAAGTTGTCAGAGCTGCAAGGAGTTGCAAGGGACGCTTCGGCGTCCCTTCGTTCTTTCCCCCGCGTAGTCTCCCCTGTTCCGCCCCCGTATCGCCGCGGTTCCTTTCCGCCGTGCACTGTCCCCCGCGCATCCTTTCAGCCTCTTTAACGTCTGGTGTGCCCTGCATGTTCAACGGCGAAACCGCGGGGTTGCGGGCATTCGTGGAGTGAGCTAAGCGCGGCGGGTAGAGTCCAGCGACGTGCACCTCAAGGCCCTGACCCTGCGCGGGTTCAAGTCGTTCGCCTCGGCCACCACGCTCCGGTTCGAGCCGGGGATCACCTGCGTGGTCGGCCCGAACGGCTCGGGCAAGTCCAATGTCGTGGACGCCCTCAGCTGGGTCATGGGGGAGCAGGGTGCCAAGTCGCTGCGCGGCGGCAAGATGGAGGACGTCATCTTCGCCGGCACCACCGGGCGCCCGCCGCTCGGCCGCGCCGAGGTGTCCCTGACCATCGACAACTCCGACGGCGCCCTGCCCATCGAGTACGCCGAGGTCACCATCACGCGGATCATGTTCCGCAACGGCGGCAGCGAGTACCAGATCAACGGCGACACCTGCCGCCTTCTGGACATCCAGGAACTCCTCTCCGACTCCGGCATCGGCCGCGAGATGCACGTCATCGTCGGCCAGGGCCAGCTCGACTCCGTCCTGCACGCCGACCCCATGGGCCGCCGCGCCTTCATCGAGGAGGCGGCCGGCGTCCTCAAGCACCGCAAGCGCAAGGAGAAGGCGCTGCGGAAGCTGGACGCGATGCAGGCCAACCTCGCGCGCGTGCAGGACCTGACGGACGAACTCCGAAGGCAGCTCAAGCCGCTCGGCCGCCAGGCCGCGGTCGCACGCCGCGCCGCCGTCATCCAGGCCGACCTGCGCGACGCCCGCCTGCGGCTGCTCGCCGATGACCTCGTACGGCTGCGCGAAGCCCTCAAGGCCGAGATCGCCGACGAGGCCGCGCTCAAGGAGCGCAAGGAAACCGCCGAGCAGGAGCTGAAGAAGGCCCTCCAGCGCGAGGCCCTGCTGGAGGACGAGGTACGGCGGCTCACGCCCCGCCTCCAGCGCGCCCAGCAGACCTGGTACGAGCTGTCCCAGCTGGCCGAGCGGGTACGCGGCACCATCTCGCTTGCCGACGCCCGGGTGAAGAGCGCCACCTCCGCACCCCCGGAGGAACGGCGCGGCCGTGACCCCGAGGACCTGGAGCGCGAGGCCGCCCGCGTCCGCGAACAGGAGGCAGAGCTGGAGGCGGCCCTGGAGGCGGCCCAGCACGCCCTGGACGACACGGTCGCCCACCGCGCCGAGCTGGAACGCGAACTGGCCGTCGAGGAACGCCGGTTGAAGGATGCCGCCCGCGCCATCGCCGACCGCCGCGAGGGCCTGGCCCGGCTGTCCGGGCAGGTCAACGCGGCCCGCTCGCGCGCCGCGTCCGCCCAGGCCGAGATCGACCGGCTGGCCGTCGCCCGCGACGAGGCCCAGCAGCGCGCCGTCCAGGCCCAGGAGGAGTACGAGACCCTGAAGGCCGAGGTCGACGGCCTCGACGCCGACGACGCCGACCTCGCCGAGCAGCACGAGGCGGCCAGGCGGCAGCTCGCCGAGGCGGAAGCCGCGTCGAGCGCGGCGCGCGAAGCGGCCACCGCGGCCGAACGCCGGCGCGCGGCGACCCAGGCCCGCCACGAGGCGCTGGCGCTGGGCCTCAGGCGGAAGGACGGCACCGGAATACTGCTGGGCGCCCGGGACCGGCTCACCGGAGTCCTGGGCCCGGCCGCGGAGTTGCTGACCGTCGCCCCGGGCCACGAGGTCGCCCTGGCCGCCGCCTTCGGCGCGGCGGCGGACGCCATCGCCGTGACCACCCCGGCCTCGGCGGCCGAGGCGATCCGCCTGCTGCGCAAGCAGGACGGCGGCCGTGCGGCCCTGCTCCTGGCGGGGGCCCCGGAGGAGCGGGCGCCGGCCGCACCACCCCAAAGGGGCGCGGGGCCGTGTCTGACATGCGGCGACCGCCGCGCGGGCGCGACCAGCCACGACGAACCCGCAGACGCCCGGCCTCCCGTCACCGCACTCCCCGCAGAGCGCACGGCACTTCCCGCGGAGCGCTTCGCCGCCGACCTGGTGCGCGGTCCCGCCGAACTCATGCCCGCCGTACGCCGGCTGCTGCGCGGGATCGTCGTCGTGGGGAGCCTCGAAGAAGCCGAGGACCTGGTCTACGCGCACCCCGAGCTGACCGCCGTCACCGCCGAAGGCGACCTGCTCGGCGCGCACTTCGCGCACGGCGGGTCCGCCGGGGCGCCCAGTCTGCTGGAGGTGCAGGCCTCCGTGGACGAGGCCGCGGCGGAGCTGGAAGAGCTGGCGGTGCGCTGCGAGGAACTCACCGAGGCACAGCGGGCGGCGGCCGAGCGGCGCACGGAGGCCGCCGCGCTGGTGGAGGAGCTGGAGGAGCGGCGCCGGGCCGCCGACCGGGAGAAGTCGGCCGTGGCACAGCAGCTCGGGCGGCTCGGCGGACAGGCGCGCGGGGCCGCCGGGGAGGCCGAGCGGTCCGCCGCGGCTGCCTCGCGTGCACAGGAGGCGCTGGAGAAGGCCGTACTGGAGGCGGAGGAGCTGGCCGAGCGGCTGGCCGTCGCCGAGGAGATGCCCGTCGAGGAGGAGCCGGACACCTCCGTGCGGGACCGGCTCGCGGCCGACGGCGCCAACGCGCGGCAGACCGAGATGGAGGCCCGCCTCCAGGTCCGTACGCACGAGGAGCGGGTCAAAGGGCTGGCCGGCCGGGCCGACTCCCTGGACCGGGCCGCCCGCGCAGAACGCGAGGCACGCGCGCGTGCCGAGCAGCGGCGGGCCCGGCTGCGGCACGAGGCGGCCGTGGCGGAAGCCGTCGCCTCCGGTGCCCGGCAGCTGCTCGCGCACGTCGAGGTGTCGCTCGCCCGCGCCGAGCAGGAGCGGGCCGCCGCCGAGGCCGCGAAGGCCACGCGCGAGCAGGAGCTGGCCGCCGCGCGGAACGCCGGGCGTGAACTCAAGTTGGAACTGGACAAGTTGACGGACTCGGTGCACCGGGGCGAGGTGCTCGGCGCCGAGAAGCGGCTGCGGATCGAGCAACTGGAGACCAAGGCGCTGGAGGAACTGGGCGTCGAGCCCGCCGGGCTCGTCTCCGAGTACGGCCCCCACCAGCTCGTACCGCCCTCCCCGCCCGCCGAGGGCGAGGAGCTGCCCGAAGACCCGGAGCACCCGCGCAACCAGCCGAAGCCGTATCAGCGGGCCGAACAGGAGAAGCGACTCAAGGCCGCCGAGCGCGCCTACCAGCAGCTGGGCAAGGTCAACCCGCTGGCGCTGGAGGAGTTCGCGGCCCTGGAGGAGCGGCACAAGTTCCTCAGCGAGCAGCTGGAGGACCTGAAGAAGACCCGCGCCGACCTGCTCCAGGTCGTGAAGGAGGTCGACGAGCGCGTCGAGCAGGTCTTCACCGAGGCCTACCGGGACACCGCCCGCGAGTTCGAGGGCGTCTTCAGCCGGCTGTTCCCGGGCGGTGAGGGGCGGCTGGTCCTGACCGACCCCGACAACATGCTCACCACGGGCGTCGACGTCGAGGCGCGTCCGCCGGGCAAGAAGGTCAAGCGGCTCTCCCTGCTGTCGGGCGGCGAGCGGTCGCTGACGGCCGTCGCGCTGCTGGTGTCGATCTTCAAGGCCCGGCCGAGCCCGTTCTACGTCATGGACGAGGTCGAGGCCGCCCTGGACGACACCAACCTCCAGCGGCTGATCCGGATCATGCAGGAGCTGCAGGAAGCCTCGCAGCTGATCGTGATCACGCACCAGAAGCGCACGATGGAGGTCGCCGACGCTTTGTACGGCGTCTCCATGCAGGGTGACGGTGTGTCGAAGGTCATCTCGCAGCGGCTTCGTTAGCCCGCTTTCAAGATCAACTAACTCTATGTTCAAGAAGTGAACATGAAGTGGCCGGGCGTATCTCATATCTCACAGCCGTTGAACTATTGACTTCGAAACTTGAAGGCATAGTCTCTGCAACGTTGCTTTTACCTTCAGGTGTCAGCGCCTGAGAGGGCTCACCCCCCACGCGGCAGCGTTGCCGCGGCCCGAGGAGATACACGTGACCAGCAGAGTGCAGGCACAACCGTCAGGAGCCAGGACGGCTCAGCCCGAACACCTCGGGCACGTCATCTTCATCGCGGCTGCCGCGGCCATGGGCGGCTTCCTCTTCGGGTACGACAGCTCCGTCATCAACGGCGCCGTCGAGGCCATCCGTGACCGCTACGACATCGGCTCCGCGGCCCTCGCCCAGGTCATCGCCATCGCCCTGATCGGCTGCGCCATCGGCGCCGCGACCGCCGGCCGCATAGCCGACCGGATCGGCCGCATCCGCTGTATGCAGATCGCCGCCGTCCTGTTCACCATCAGCGCCGTCGGTTCCGCACTGCCCTTCGCGCTGTGGGACCTCGCGCTCTGGCGCGTAGTCGGCGGTTTCGCCATCGGCATGGCCTCCGTCATCGGCCCCGCCTACATCGCCGAGGTCGCCCCGCCCGCCTACCGCGGCCGGCTCGGCTCCTTCCAGCAGGCCGCGATCGTCGTCGGCATCGCCATCTCCCAGCTCGTCAACTGGGGCCTGCTCAACGCCGCCGGCGGTGACCAGCGCGGCCACCTGATGGGCCTGGAGGCCTGGCAGGTCATGCTCGGCGTCATGGTCGTCCCGGCCGCCCTGTACGGCCTGCTCTCCTTCGCGATCCCCGAGTCCCCGCGCTTCCTGCTCTCCGTCGGCAAGCGCGACCGCGCCCGGGAGATCCTCGCCGAGGTCGAGGGCAAGGACGTCGACCTGGACGCCCGAGTCGCCGAGATCGAGCACGCGATGAACAGCGAGCACAAGTCCACCTTCAAGGACCTGCTCGGCGGCGGCTTCTTCTTCAAGCCGATCGTCTGGGTCGGCATCGGCCTGTCGGTCTTCCAGCAGTTCGTCGGCATCAACGTCGCGTTCTACTACTCCTCGACGCTGTGGCAGTCGGTCGGTGTCGACCCGGCGCAGTCGTTCTTCTACTCCTTCACGACGTCGATCATCAACATCGTCGGCACCGTGATCGCGATGATCTTCGTGGACCGCGTCGGCCGTAGGCCCCTCGCCCTCGTCGGCTCCGTCGGCATGGCCGCCGGACTCGCCCTGGAGGCCTGGGCGTTCAGCCACCACCTGGTCGACGGCAAGCTGCCGCACACTCAGGGCCTGATCGCCCTGATCGCCGCCCACATGTTCGTCCTCTTCTTCGCCCTGTCCTGGGGTGTGGTCGTCTGGGTCATGCTCGGCGAGATGTTCCCGAACCGGATCCGCGCCGCCGCCCTGGGCGTGGCCGCCGCCGCGCAGTGGATCGCCAACTGGGCCATCACCGCGAGCTTCCCGTCGCTGGCCGACTGGAACCTGTCCGGCACGTACGTGATCTACGCCGTCTTCGCCGCGCTCTCCGTCCCGTTCGTCCTGAAGTTCGTCAAGGAGACGAAGGGCAAGTCGCTGGAGGAGATGGGCTGATCAGCCCCCCGAGCCCGAGGAGAAGGGCCAAGTCCCCGCTGCCCCTCTCCTCGCACCGTCCGCCGCCTCTGGTCCGGTCACTGCCCGGACCGGGGGCGGCGGTCTTGTGCGCGCCGGTCACCAGATGAGGACGCGGGCGTCGAGCTCCTGGGCGCGCAGGGTCGCCGCCTCGATGTTGTCCAGGCGGCTGGTGATATGGGACGGATGCAGTTCGAGCGCCGTGCTGATCCGGTCCATGTGGGCACGCAACAGGGCGATCTCGGCCAGGAACAGCGGCAGCTCCTCGGTCGGCACCTCCATCCATTCACCGTCGAGCAGGGGAAGGTAACGGGCGCCCAACGAGCGCACCACGTCCGATCCCCACACCTGCCAGCGCCAGCTCTCGAACCCGGCCGAGTCGTTGACGCCCTCAGGCGTGTCGAGCACATCGAACTGCCCGTTCGGACCCCGGACGACCACATCAACGTTGAGACTCATGGGCTCAGGGCACCATCGACAGGGAGGGGCGGTCCACTGGTTATCGGGTCAGTCGCCGAGCGAGGGCAACACCCGCTCCGCGAACAGCCTCAGGCTCCGCCATCCCTCCGCCACCGGCATCCCGCCCGCCAGCGGATGCAGGACGAGACTGTCCAGCCCCAGCCCGGCACACTCCTGCGGCGTGACGATCCGGTACACGCCCTCCGCGCGCAGTTCCCGCACCGTCGTCGCCGCCGACCGCACCGCCGACGTGATGTCACCGGACTGCCAGGAGGCGTACATCCGCGCCTCGTGCAGGAAGTGCTCGCCGTACTCCGCCCACGCCCGGTCCGGGTCCTCCGCGAGGTGGAGCAGCGGGGTCTCGGCGGCCGGCATCAACGCCCAGCCCTCGGTGCCGTACTCGGTGAGCTTCTCCTTGTAATACGCCTCCAGCTCCGGCAGATGCGCGCTCGGGAAGAACGGCAGGCCGAGCCGGGCGGCCCGGCGGGCGGCGGCCTTCGAGGAGCCGCCGACCAGCAGCAGGGGGTGCGGATCGGTGTACGGGCGCGGGGTGAGCCGTACGGTACGGCCCCGGTAGATGAACTCCTCGCCGGTCCACGCCCGCAGCAGCGTCTCAAGCAACTCGTCCTGGAGCCGGCCGCGCCGCTTCCAGTCCACGCCGAACAGGTCGTACTCCTCGGGCCGGTAGCCGATCCCGGCCACGGTCACCAGCCGGCCGCCGCTCAGCAGGTCCAGCACCGCGATCTCCTCGGCCAGCCGCAGCGGATCGTGCAGCGGGCCGATCACCGCCGACACCGTCACCGCGATCCGGCGGGTCGCGCCGAACACCGCGGCGGCGAAGGCGAACGGCGACGGCAGCCAGTTGTTCTGGGCGCCGTGGTGCTCCTCGGTCTGCACGGTGGTGACCCCGTGCTCGTCGGCGTACGCGGCCATCTCCAGCGCGGCCTGGTAGCGGGCGGCGAGGGAGGCGGGGGTGGCGCCGGGTTCGACCAGGTTGAAACGCACGACCGTGACGGGCATGGGAAGTCCCCCTCCGGTACTGCTCGGTGGAGGGGGACGGTAGCTGACGGAGCGTCAGACAGCCAGAGGCTCGCGCTCCTCCGCGGGCGTCTGAGCGGCCGGGGTCACCACCGCCGGCTTCGGCAGCACCAGGTACAGCAGGCCGGAGATCACGATCGTGGCGACCCAGCCGAGGCCGTACTCGCCGATCACGTTGTTCTTCGCCAGCGGGCCGGTGAACCAGTCCGAGGTGGTGAACAACAGGCCCCCGACCAGGCCGATCGCCCAGGCGGCGACGGCGGCGGGGGAGAACCCGCCCTTGTACCAGTAGGCGCTGGTGCGCGTGGTGTCCGCCATGGCCCGGCCGTCGTACTCCGTGCGCCGGAGCATGTCCGCGCCGAAGACGCCGACCCAGGCGGAGAAGGCGACCGCCAGCAGCGACAGGAAGGCGATGAACGAGCCCATGAAGCTGGTCGCCACCAGCATCAGCACACCGCCGAAGGCCAGCGAGATCACGGCGTTGACGGAGACCGCCCAGTGGCGCGGCACCTTGAAGCCGAGGGTCTGCGCGGTGAAGCCCGCCGAGTACATCGACATCGAGTTGATCAGCAGCATGCCGACGAGCGCGATCAGCAGGTACGGCACCGCGATCCACGTCGGCAGGATCTCGCCCAGGAAGGACACCGGGTCGGTCGCCGAGGCGAGGTCCGGCGTGGACACCGCCATCACCGCGCCCATCAGGACCATGGGGAGGACGACGACACCGGCGCCGCCCACCGCCGTGCCCACGATCGCCCTCGAGGAGGCCGTACGCGGCAGGTAGCGCGTGAAGTCAGGCGCGGACGGGATCCAGCTGACACCGCCCGCCGCGATCATCCCGATGCCGGTGATCACCGCGGCCGTGGAGCCGGCACCGTGGTCCATGACCTTCGACCAGTCGGTGTTCACGGCCAGGTACACCAGGACCAGCACCGAGAAGACGCCGAAGAAATACGTCGCGTACTTGTTGCACTTCTGCACGGCGTTGATGCCGAGCCCGGAGATCGCGAAGGTGGCGACGACGAACAGCAGCAGCATGACGATGTCGAGCACGCTGTTCGCCTTGATGCCGAGCGCGAGGTCCAGGATGGTGAGCATCGCGTAGGCGCCGGTCACCGCGTTGATCGTCTCCCAGCCCCAGCGGGCGACCCAGATCAGCGAACCGGGCAGCAGGTTCCCGCGCTGCCCGAAGACCGCACGCGACAGCGCCATGCCGGGCGCCCCGCCCCGCTTGCCCGCGATGCCGATCAGCCCGACCAGGCCGTACGACACGAGGGGCGCGGCCACCGCGACGACGAGCGCCTGCCAGATGTTCAGGTGGTACGCCACCACCAGGCTCGCGCCCATGGTGAGCAGCAGCACGCTGATGTTGGCGCCGACCCAGGTGGGGAACAGCTCGCGGGTCTTCGCGGTGCGCTCGGCGTCGGGCACCTGCTCGATGCCACGGGTTTCGAGAGCGCCTTCGGTCTCGACGGTCTTGCTCATGGATGTGCCTAGGAGTGGGGGGAAGGGGATCGTGGTGACTCTACGCGCGTCAACCAATTCGCCGCCATCGTACTTTGCTCCGACTCCTGGCTTTACGTGGCGTTTGTCTCTTGGAGAAAACCACAAGCGGCCGTAACCCGGGCCTGCCGCATCCGATGGCCGATACTGGACCCGTTATGGAAACCGTCATCCTTGCTGTAGTCATCGCCGTGGTCGTGCTCGGCGCGCTCGGCGGGCTCATCGTCGGCAGCCGGCGCAAGAAGCCGCTGCCCCCGCCGCCGCCCGCCGCGCCCGACATCACCGCGCCCCCGGCCGAGCCGCACGTCGGCGACGAGTCCGAGACGCCGCGCGACGAACCGCGCCGGACCATCGAGGAGGTGGATCTCCCGGGCGGCCCCGCGGTCGCCGTCGAGGAGCCCCCCGTTGAAGAGGCTCCGGTCGAAGAAGCTCCGGCGATCGAGATCCCGGAGCCCACCGCCGGGCGGCTGGTCCGCCTGCGCGCCCGCCTGTCCCGCTCGCAGAACGCCCTCGGCAAGGGCCTGCTGACGCTGCTCTCCCGCGAGCACCTCGACGAGGAGACCTGGGAGGAGATCGAGGACACCCTGCTCACCGCCGACGTCGGCGTGCAGCCCACCCAGGAGCTGGTGGAGCGGCTGCGCGAGCGCGTCAAGGTGCTCGGCACCCGCAGCCCGCAGGAGCTGCGCGGTCTGCTGCGCGAGGAGCTGCTCAAGCTCGTCGGCACCGACGCCGACCGCACGGTCAAGACCGAGCCCGAGGACCGCAAGCCCGGCATCGTGATGGTCGTCGGCGTCAACGGCACCGGCAAGACCACCACCACCGGCAAGCTCGCGCGCGTGCTCGTGGCGGACGGCCGTACGGTCGTCCTCGGCGCCGCCGACACCTTCCGTGCCGCCGCCGCCGACCAGCTCCAGACCTGGGGCGAGCGCGTCGGCGCCTACACCGTGCGCGGGCCGGAGGCCGGCGATCCCGCCTCCGTCGCCTTCGACGCGGTCAAGGAAGGCAAGGAGATGGGGGTCGACGTCGTCCTCATCGACACCGCCGGCCGCCTGCACACCAAGACCGGCCTCATGGACGAGCTGGGCAAGGTCAAGCGCGTGGTCGAGAAGCACGCGCCGCTGGACGAGGTGCTGCTCGTCCTGGACGCCACCACCGGCCAGAACGGTCTGGTGCAGGCCCGGGTGTTCGCCGAGGTCGTGGACATCACCGGCATCGTGCTCACCAAGCTCGACGGCACCGCCAAGGGCGGCATCGTCGTCGCCGTCCAGCGCGAGCTGGGCGTGCCGGTCAAGCTGGTCGGCCTCGGCGAGGGCGCGGACGATCTCGCGCCGTTCGAGCCGGAGGCGTTCGTGGACGCACTGATCGGCGAGTAATCACCTCCGGATTTCCGGAGGTGGCCCTGCCTGTCACCCAGGAACGTTCCCAGGTGCTCAGGTGACCGGACCGCGAGAAGCGCCCGCCCCTAAGGTGCAGTCAGGGTCGGGCGCTTCGCTCTGTGCGGGCACGGTCCGGCTACGTCCACGCCCGCGACCGATGGGCCACATACGCCAGCGTGCCCAGCAGCAGCCGGGCTGCCGGGGGCCGGGCCGTCGTGTCCAGTGCGGGCGGGCGCAGCCAGCGCACCGGGCCCAGGCCGCCCCGGTCGGAGGGCGGCGCGGTGATGTACGTGCCCGGGCCGAGGCCGCGCAGGTCAAGGGCGGAGGGGTCGTCCCAGCCGAGGCGGTAGAGGAGCTGGGGGAGGCCGCCGGCGGCGCCGGGGGCCACGAAGAACTGGGCGCGGCCGTCCGGAGTGGCGGTGACCGGGCCGAGCGGGAGCCCCATTCGTTCGAGGCGGACCAGGGCGCGGCGGCCGGCGGGCTCCGAGACCTCGATGACGTCGAACGTGCGGCCCACCGGCAGCATCACCGAGGCGCCCGGGAGTTCCGCCCAAGCCTTGGCCGCCTCGTCCAGCGTGGCCCCGGCCGGCACCTGGGCGGCGAACTCCAGCGGATGCGCGCCCGGCGCCCGGCAGTCGGCGCGCCCGCACGAGCAGACGCCCGCCGCGGCCCGCGCGCCCGGCACCACGTCCCAGCCCCACAACCCGGTGAACTCGGCAACGGCGGTGCACTCCGAGGGCCGGCCGCGCCTGCGCGTGCCGGAACGGATCTCGCGGATGCCGCCGATCGTGAAACCCATGCCCCCTCCAACGGGTCCAGCGCGCCGGTGGTTACGACACGGAACAAGACGGAAGCGGAACGTGACACTATGGCTCCGCTTTCCCGCGTCCCGGAGCGGTCAAGGCGGCGCTTTGAAGTGCACCGGGTGGTGCACCGGGCCCCACGCGCCCCTGAGTGCACCACTCCGCCCACTCCCCGTCGTCCTATGTCAAGTGAATCGCGCGTAGGCGTTCACGAGTTCATTCGAAGGGGTGGCGAATGGTGGCGTTTCCGCGATCGCCATGGCTGGACCGGTGATCGTGGGATTACTGTGAGTGTGCGAGGCCTGGGGGCACATGCACTCGTGGGTATGCCGGTGGCAAGTCGTCAGCTCGTTCTAAGGGTGAGAACCGGAGGACGGGACGCCGTCATGACGGGCATGCTGATAGGGCTTGGCGCACTCGGCATCAAGTGGTCTCAGGGATGGGGGCGTTCCAGTGGGCGGCAACGGCGGTAGCGGGACGAACGCTGACAAGCGCCCCAACGAGCTGCTCGGCTCGTGGTTCGTGCGCAGCGGCTGGTCCAAGGGCGAGCTGGCCCGCCAAGTGAACCGCAGGGCACGCCAGTTGGGTGCCAACCACATCTCCACCGACACGTCACGCGTGCGCCGCTGGCTGGACGGGGAGAACCCGCGCGAGCCGATCCCGCGCATCCTCTCCGAGCTGTTCTCCGAGCGCTTCGGCTGTGTCGTCTCCATCGAGGACCTCGGCCTGCGCGCCGCCCGCCAGGCACCCTCCGCGACCGGCGTCGACCTGCCCTGGACGGGCCCGCAGACCGTGGCGCTGCTCAGCGAGTACTCGCGCAGCGACCTGATGCTCGCCCGGCGCGGCTTTCTCGGCACCTCGCTCGCCCTGTCCGCCGGGCCCTCCCTCATCGAGCCCATGCAGCGCTGGCTCGTCCCCACCCCGGCCTCCCTGGTCGCAGCCGTTCCCGAGTCCGACGCGGACTCCCGCCGCCCCGGCCGGCTCTCCCGGCCCGAGCTGGAGCTGCTGGAGTCCACCACGCGGATGTTCCGTCAGTGGGACGCCCAGTGCGGCGGCGGCCTGCGCCGCAAGGCGGTCGTCGGCCAGCTGCACGAGGTCACCGACCTCCTCCAGGAACCCCAGCCCGAGGCCACCACCCGCAAGCTCTTCAAGGTCGCCGCCGAACTCGCCGAACTGGCCGGCTGGATGTCGTACGACGTGGGCCTGCAGCCCACCGCGCAGAAGTACTTCGTCCTCGCCCTGCACGCCGCCAAGGAAGCCGGCGACAAGCCGCTCGGCTCCTACATCCTCTCCAGCATGAGCCGCCAGATGATCCACCTCGGCCGGCCCGACGACGCCCTGGAGCTGATCCACCTCGCCCAGTACGGCAGCCGCGACTGCGCGAGCCCGCGCACCCAGTCCATGCTGTATGCGATGGAGGCCCGCGCCTACGCCAACATGGGCCAGCCCGGCAAGACCAAGCGCGCGGTCCGGATGGCCGAGGACACCTTCGCCGAGGTGGACGAGTGGGACGAGCCGGACCCCGACTGGATCCGCTTCTTCTCCGAGGCCGAGCTGTACGGCGAGAACTCCCACTCCTTCCGTGACCTCGCCTACGTCGCCGGCCGCAGCCCCACCTACGCCTCCCTCGCCCAGCCGCTGATGGAGCGGGCCGTGGAGCTGTTCGCCAAGGACTCCGAGCACCAGCGGTCGTACGCGCTCAACCTGATCGGCATGGCTACCGTGCACCTGCTCCAGCGCGAGCCCGAAGAGAGCACCGGCTACGCCAAGCAGGCCATGGACATCGCCAAGAAGGTCCGCTCCGAGCGCGTGAACACGCGTATCCGAAAGACGGTCGACACCGCCGTGCGCGACTACGGCGACCACGCCACCGTCGTCGACCTCACCGAACAGCTCGCCGTCGACCTGCCCGAGACCGCGGAGGCGGTCTGAGCACCGCGTAGGAACCCAGAACCCCGGCCGCGGCCGGCCCTCCGAACTGCTCGACTCGGCTCCCCCCATGCCAGGTCATCGGAGAGGCCCGCCGCGGCCGGTCTGCTTCCCCGTGAGAGTCCTCCAGGGAAGATTGCGCCACGATAACGATCGGCGCGCCGGACATCCGGCGGTTCATCGACGCGTAACACGCAGGGCGCCTTCGTCACCCCGGCGAAACAACGAGGGGCTTCCACCGAAACCGCGCTGCGCCAATCTCTGGCGCATAACCGGCCGCCCCTCACTGACCGGACCGCTCAAGGCACCGCCCGCACGGCGCCGTACCAACCGACGAGGAGACGCCGATGGCACCAGCCATCACGCTTGCCGCGGAGGCACCCAAGCTTTCCTCCGCGAACACAGGCTTCATGCTCATCTGTTCCGCCCTGGTGCTGCTCATGACCCCGGGCCTGGCCTTCTTCTATGGAGGCATGGTCCGCGTCAAGAGCACCCTCAACATGCTGATGATGAGCTTCATCAGCATGGGCATCGTCACCATTCTGTGGGTGCTCTACGGCTTCTCCCTCGCCTTCGGCACGAACAACAGCCTCATCGGCTGGAACTCCGACTGGTTCGGCCTCAGCAACATCGGACTGACGGAACTGTGGGACGGCTACACCATCCCGATCTTCGTCTTCATGGTCTTCCAGCTGATGTTCGCGATCATCACGCCGGCCCTGATAAGCGGCGCCCTCGCCGACCGCGTCAAGTTCTCGGCCTGGTCGCTGTTCATCGCCCTGTGGCTCACGATCGTCTACGTGCCGGTCGCCCACTGGGTCTGGGGCGCCGACGGCTGGGCCTACAAGCTCGGCGTGATCGACTTCGCCGGTGGTACGGCGGTCCACATCAACGCGGGTGCCGCGGCGCTCGGCGTGATCCTGGTCATCGGCAAGCGCGTCGGCTTCAAGAAGGACCCGATGCGCCCGCACAGCCTCCCGCTGGTCATGCTCGGCGCCGGCCTGCTGTGGTTCGGCTGGTTCGGCTTCAACGCGGGCTCCTGGCTCGGCAACGACGACGGCGTCGGCGCGCTGATGTTCGTCAACACGCAGGTCGCGACGGCCGCCGCCATGCTGGCCTGGCTCGCCTACGAGAAGATCCGGCACGGCGCGTTCACCACGCTGGGCGCCGCCTCCGGCGCGGTCGCCGGTCTGGTCGCCATCACCCCGTCCGGCGGCGCGGTCTCCCCGCTCGGCGCGATCGCCGTCGGCGCCATCGCCGGTGTCGCCTGCGCCGCGGCCGTCGGCCTGAAGTTCAAGTTCGGCTTCGACGACTCGCTCGACGTAGTCGGCGTCCACATGGTCGGCGGCATCCTCGGCTCCCTGCTCATCGGCTTCTTCGCCACGGGCAAGGGCCAGTCGAAGGTCGAAGGCCTCTTCTACGGCGGCGGCCTGCACCAGTTCTGGATCCAGTGCGCCGGTGTCTTCGCGGTCCTCGCCTACTCCCTGGTCGTCTCCGCGGTCCTCGCCTTCCTCATCGACAAGACCATGGGGATGCGGGTCACAGAGGACGAGGAGATCTCCGGCATCGACCAGGCGGAACACGCCGAGACCGCATACGACTTCAGCGGTGCCGGCGGTGGTGTGATCGGATCCGCCGCCCACGCCCCGACCCTGGCCGCCGCCCAGAGCAAGAAGGTGGACGCATGAAGCTCATCACCGCCGTCGTGAAGCCGCACCGGCTCGACGAGATCAAGGAGGCCCTCCAGGCCTTCGGCGTCCACGGCCTGACGATCACCGAGGCCAGCGGCTACGGCCGGCAGCGTGGCCACACCGAGGTCTACCGCGGCGCCGAGTACACCGTCGACCTCGTCCCCAAGATCCGCATCGAGGTGCTGGCCGAGGACGACGACGCCGAGCAGCTGATCGAGGTCGTCGTCAAGGCGGCCCGCACCGGCAAGATCGGGGACGGCAAGGTCTGGTCCCTTCCGGTCGACACGGCCGTCCGGGTGCGCACCGGCGAGCGCGGCCCGGACGCGCTCTGACACAGCACAAGGACAGGAGCTCCTGGGTGACGCGTACGGAAGTGCACAGCGAAGCGGACGACTCGGGACCCAGCGGCTACGCGGCGGCCCGGCTGCGCCTCCTCACCGAGGCGGCGCGGCCCGGGCCGCCGCGCCGTGCCGCGCTCGCCGAGCTGACCGACGACTGGCTGGCGGGGCTCTTCGGCGCCGGCGCCGACGGGGTGCGCGGCGTCTCCCTCGTCGCCGTCGGCGGCTACGGCCGCGGCGAGCTGTCCCCGCGCAGCGACCTCGACCTCCTGCTGCTGCACGACGGCAGTGACCCCGGCGCGGTCGCCGTCCTGGCTGACCGCCTCTGGTACCCCGTCTGGGACCTCGGCCTCGCCCTCGACCACTCCGTGCGCACCCCGGCGGAGGCTCGCAGGACCGCCGGCGAGGACGTGAAGGTCCAGCTCGGCCTCCTGGACGCCCGCCACCTCGCCGGCGACGCCGGCCTCACCACCGGCCTGCGCACCGCCGTCCTGGCCGACTGGCGCAACCAGGCACCCAAACGCCTCCCCGAACTCCAGGAGCTGTGCGCGGAGCGCGCCGAGCGCCAGGGTGAGCTGCGCTACCTCCTGGAACCCGACCTGAAGGAGGCCCGGGGCGGCCTCCGTGACGCCACCGCGCTGCGCGCCGTCGCCGCCTCCTGGCTGGCCGACGCCCCGCGCGAAGGCCTCGCGGACGCCCGGCGGCGCCTGCTCGACGTCCGAGACGCCCTGCACCTGACGACGGGCCGTGCCACCGACCGCCTCTCCCTCCAGGAGCAGGACCAGGTCGCCGCCGAGCTGGGCCTGCTGGACGCCGACACGCTGCTGCGGCAGGTGTACGAAGCGGCGCGCGTGATCGCGTACGCCAGCGACGTCACCTGGCGCGAGGTCGGGCGCGTACTGCGCTCGCGCGCCGTACGGCCGCGGCTGCGCAAACTAGCGAGGGAGCGAAGCGACTTCCTCAAAAGGGCGGTGGCGGGCGACGGGAGGGCGCTGGGCGGCGGGAAGCCCGTCGCCGAGCGTTCCCCGCTGGCCGAGGGGGTCGTGGAGCAGGACGGCGAGGTGGTGCTCGCCCGCACCGCACGCCCCGAACGCGACCCCGTGCTCCCCCTGCGCGCCGCAGCCGCCGCCGCCCAGGTCGGCCTCCCGCTCTCCCTGCACGCCGTACGGCGCATGGCCGCCACCGCGCGCCCCCTGCCCACACCCTGGCCCGCCGAGGCCCGCGAACAGCTCGTGACCCTGCTCGGCTCGGGCCGCCCGACCATCGAGGTCTGGGAGGCGCTGGAGGCGGAGGGCCTGATCAGCCGCCTGCTGCCGGACTGGGAGCGGGTCCGCTGCCGCCCGCAGCGCAACGCGGTCCACCTCTGGACCGTCGACCGGCACCTGATCGAGACCGCCGTCCGCGCCTCCGAGCTGACCCGCCGCGTCAGCCGCCCCGACCTGCTCCTGGTCTCCGCGCTGCTGCACGACATAGGGAAGGGCTGGCCGGGCGACCACTCGGTGGCCGGCGAGATCATCGCCAGGGACGTCGCCGCGCGGATCGGCTTCGACCGCGCGGACGTGGCCGTGTTGTCCACGCTGGTACGCCACCATCTGCTCCTCATCGAGACGGCCACGCGCCGCGACCTGGACGACCCGGCCACCGTCCGCTCGGTCGCCGAGGCGGTCGGCACCCAGAACGCGCTGGAACTGCTGCACGCGCTGACCGAGGCGGACGCCCTGGCCACCGGCCCGGCCGCCTGGTCCTCCTGGCGCGGCTCCCTCGTCACCGACCTGGTCCGCCGGGTCTCCGCGGTCCTCGCGGGCGACGCCCCGGACGCACCCGAGCCCGCCGCGCCCACGGCCGAGCAGGAACGGCTGGCGATCGAGGCGTTCCGCACCGGCGGCCCCGTCCTCGCCCTGCGCGCGCAGACGGAACCACCGACGGCGCCACCGACGGACGAGGAAGCCACCGGGGCACCCGAGCCGCTCGGCGTCGAGCTGCTCATCGCCGTACCGGACCAGCCGGGCGTGCTGCCCGCGGTCGCCGGTGTCCTCGCCGTCCACCGCCTCACCGTCCGCACGGCCGAGCTGCGCGCCCTGAGCCTGCCGGACGACGTGGAGGACGGCTCGGTCCTCCTCCTGAACTGGCGGGTCGCCGCCGAGTACGGCTCCCTGCCCCAGGCGACCCGGCTGCGCGCGGACCTCGTCCGCGCCCTGGACGGCTCCCTGGACATCGCCGGCCGCCTCGGCGAACGCGACGCCGCCTACCCCCGCCGCCGCGGCTGGATCGCCCCGCCGCCGAGGGTGACGGTGGCCCCGGCGGCCTCGCATCACGCCACGGTGATCGAGGTACGCGCCCAGGACGCCCCGGGGCTGCTGCACCGCATCGGCATGGCCCTGGAGAAGGCAGGGGTGCGGGTGCGGAGCATGCACGTCAGCACGCTCGGCTCCAACGCGGTGGATGCGTTCTATGTCACGACGGGGACGGGGGCGCCGCTGCCGGGGCAGGACGCTGGTTCACTGGCACGGGTGCTGGAGGAGACGTTGCGGGGATGACTCTTTCCCGGTGACTTCGTCGCCGGGATACCCTGGAGGGCGATTCCCTGAAGCCACCACCGACTCCGAGGACCGACGCCGCTGTGTTCGATACTCTCTCCGACCGCCTCTCAGCGACTTTCAAGAACCTGCGCGGCAAGGGGCGCTTGAGCGAGGCGGACATCGACGCCACCGCGCGCGAGATCCGTATCGCGCTCCTCGAAGCCGACGTGGCTCTGCCTGTCGTCCGGACGTTCATCAAGAACGTCAAGGAAAGGTCACTCGGCGCCGAGGTCTCCAAGGCGCTGAACCCCGCCCAGCAGGTCCTCAAGATCGTCAACGACGAGCTGGTCACCATCCTCGGCGGTGAGACCCGGCGGCTCCGCTTCGCCAAGCAGCCGCCCACCGTGATCATGCTCGCGGGTCTGCAGGGTGCCGGTAAGACCACCCTCGCGGGCAAGCTCGCCTGGTGGCTGAAGGAGCAGGGCCACTCGCCACTGCTGGTCGCCGCCGACCTCCAGCGCCCCAACGCCGTGAACCAGCTGAGCGTCGTCGCCGAGCGCGCGGGCGTGGCGGTCTTCGCGCCGGAGCCGGGCAACGGCGTCGGTGACCCGGTGAAGGTCGCCAAGGACTCCATCGAGCACGCCCGGACCAAGGTCCACGACATCGTGATCGTGGACACCGCCGGCCGCCTCGGTATCGACCAGGAGATGATGCAGCAGGCCGCGGACATCCGGGACGCGGTCAAGCCCGATGAGATCCTGTTCGTCGTCGACGCGATGATCGGTCAGGACGCCGTCAACACCGCCGAGGCCTTCCGCGACGGCGTCGGCTTCGACGGCGTGGTCCTCTCCAAGCTCGACGGTGACGCCCGCGGTGGTGCGGCCCTGTCGATCCGCCAGGTCACCGGCAAGCCGATCATGTTCGCGTCGAACGGCGAGAAGCTGGACGACTTCGACGCGTTCCACCCGGACCGGATGGCCTCCCGCATCCTCGACATGGGTGACCTGCTCACCCTGATCGAGCAGGCGGAGAAGACCTTCAGCCAGGAAGAGGCCGCCAAGATGGCCTCGAAGCTGGCGTCCAAGAAGGGCCAGGACTTCACCCTGGACGACTTCCTGGCCCAGATGGAGCAGGTCAGGAAGATGGGCTCCATCTCCAAGCTGCTCGGCATGCTGCCCGGCATGGGCCAGATCAAGGACCAGATCAACAACCTGGACGAGCGGGACGTCGACCGCACCGCCGCGATCATCAAGTCCATGACCCCGGGCGAGCGCCAGGACCCGACGATCATCAACGGCTCCCGCCGCGCCCGTATCGCCAAGGGTTCCGGCGTCGAGGTCAGCGCGGTGAAGGGGCTTGTCGAGCGGTTCTTCGAGGCCCGCAAGATGATGTCCCGCATGGCCCAGGGCGGCGGTATGCCGGGCATGCCGGGGATCCCGGGCATGGGCGGCGGCCCCGGTCGGCAGAAGAAGCAGCAGAAGCAGGCCAAGGGCAAGCAGCGCTCCGGCAACCCGATGAAGCGCAAGCAGCAGGAGCTGGAGGCCGCGCAGCGCCGCGAGGCCGCCGCGCAGGGCGGCAACGCGTTCGGGCTGCCGGAGCAGGGCGGCGAGTTCGAGCTGCCGGACGAGTTCAAGAAGTTCATGGGCTGAGTTCTGCGCGTGCCAGGGGTTGGTCCATGTCGTAACGTCCCGATATGACCAACCCCGCGCCGCCGCGCAAGTCGCCCGACCAGCCCTGGCGTACCGAGGGCGCTCCCGAGGAGCCGCCGCAAGCGCCGGGCGGCGGGAGACTGCGCGGGGGCTGGTGGCGGCTGATCGCCACCGCGCTGGTGGTGTATCTGATCGCCAACCTGGTGCTGTCGTACTTCGATCAGGCCAACGAGCCGACGATTTCGTACACCGAGTTCAGCAAGCAGGTGAACGACGGCAATGTCGCCAAGATCTATGCCAAGGGCGACTCGATCCAGGGCCAGCTCAAGAAGGAGAAGTCCCGGCCGGGCGGCGGCACGTACACCAAGTTCAACACCGAGCGGCCGTCCTTCGCGGGCGACGACCTGTGGACGAACCTGACCAAGCACAACGTCACCGTCACGGCCCAGCCCGTCGTCCAGCACCGCAGTTTTCTCGCCAATCTGCTGATCTCACTTGCGCCGATGCTGCTGCTGATCGCCGTGTGGGTGTTCATCGCGCGGCGGATGAGCGCGGGGCTGGGCGGCGCGGGCGGCATGCTCGGCCGAAAGGCGCCACCCAAGCCGGTCGAGCTGATCCCGGGGGAGAAGCGCACCACGTTCGGCGACGTGGCCGGCATCGACGAGGTCAAGGGCGAGCTGAACGATGTCGTCGACTTCCTGAAGAACCCCGACGCCTATCGCCGCATGGGCGCCAAGATGCCCCGCGGTGTGCTCCTCGCGGGCCCGCCCGGCACCGGCAAGACGCTGCTCGCACGGGCGGTCGCGGGGGAGGCGGGGGTGCCGTTCTTCTCGGCGTCCGCCTCCGAGTTCATCGAGATGATCGTGGGCGTGGGTGCCTCCCGGGTGCGGGAGCTGTTCGCGGAGGCCCGCAAGGTCGCCCCGTCGATCATCTTCATCGACGAGATCGACACCATCGGGCGGGCGCGCGGCGGCGGCGCCTCGATGGGCGGGCACGACGAGCGCGAGCAGACCCTGAACCAGATCCTCACCGAGATGGACGGCTTCTCCGGCGCCGAGGGCGTCATCGTGCTCGCCGCCACCAACCGCGCCGACATCCTCGACCCGGCCCTGACCCGCCCCGGGCGCTTCGACCGCGTGGTGCAGGTCTCGCCGCCGGACCGGGGTGGCCGTGAGGCCATCCTGGAGATCCACACGCGGGAGATCCCGCTGGCCCCGGGCGTCGACCTCGCCCAGGTGGCCCGTACGACCCCGGGCATGACCGGCGCCGACCTGGCGAACCTCGCCAACGAGGCCGCCCTGCTCGCGGTCAAGCGGAAGCAGCAGGTAGTGACCCAGAGCGACCTCTCCGACGCCCTGGAGAAGGTCCAGCTGGGTGCGGAACGCCCGCTGGTGATGCCGGAGGAGGAGCGCCGCCGCACCGCCTACCACGAGAGCGGGCACGCCCTGCTCGGCATGCTCCAGCCGGGCGCCGACCCGGTCCGCAAGATCACCATCGTGCCGCGCGGCCGGGCGCTCGGAGTGACGCTGTCCACGCCGGATGCCGACAGGTACGCGTACACCGAGGAGTACCTGCGCGGCCGGATCATCGGCGCGCTCGGCGGAATGGCGGCCGAGCAGGTCGTGTACGGCGTGATCACCACCGGCTCGGAGAGCGACCTGGAGCAGGTCACCAACATCGTGCGCGGGATGGTCTCCCGCTGGGGCATGAGCGAGCAGGTCGGCCGGCTGTCCGCGCTGCCCAACGACGCCCAGCAGGCCTACGGGCTCGCCGCCGCCCCCCAGACCCTCGACGTCATCGACAGCGAGATGCGGCGGATCGTGGACGAGTGCTACGCGGAGGCGTGCCGCAAACTGCGCGACCATCGCGGCCGGCTGGACGCGCTGGCACAGGCGCTGCTGGAGAACGAGACGCTGGAGGAGGCGGACGCGTACCGGATCGCGGGGATCACGCGCCTGACCAAGGACCACGACGAGTCCTAGGCCCTGTCCGGTCCCAGCGCCGCAAGCCCTCTAGGGCACGCGGGCGATGAGGTACCGGAACACGTTGGGCATCCACACGGTCCCGTCCGGGCGCCGGTGCGGGTGCAGGGCCTCCGTCAGCTCCTTGTCGACCTGCTTGTGGTCGGTCGCCGCGATCGCCTCGTCGAACAGACCCGTCGAGAGCAGGCCGCGTACGGCGCTGTCGAGGTCCGCGTAGCCGAAGGGGCAGGCGACCCGGCCGGAGCCGTCCGGCTTCAGCCCGGCCCGCTGGGCGACCTCCTCCAGGTCGTCGCGCCGGGCCGGGCGCCAGCTGCGGGCGCCGCGCAGCGGATCGGCGAGCTTCGTCGCCACCCGCAGCACCCCCGAGGTGGCGCAGCGCTCCGGCGGGCCCCAGCCGGCCAGCACCACGGCGGCCCCGCGCGCGGCGAGCGGCAGCGCGGACGCGAGCAGCTCGCCGGGCCCCTCGTCGGAGTCGTCGGCGAGGCAGCCGATCGGCTCGAAGACGGTCACCAGGGTGTACGCGGGCGTCTCCGGGCCGGCCGGGTCCCCGGGCGGTCCGTCCAGCAGCCGGGCGGCTCCACGCGTGCGTGCCCCGCGCGGTGCGTCCGGCAGCAGGCGCTCGCGCGCGAGGGCGAGCCGCTCGGGGGAGGTGTCGGCGCCGGTGACCGCGGCTCCTCTGGAGGCCGCCAGCAGCAGGGCGAGCCCGGAGCCGCAGCGCAGGCCCAGCAGCCGGGTGGCAGGGCCCACTTCCAGTCGCTCGTAGACGGTCTCGTAGAGCGGGACCAGCATCCGCTCCTGGATCTCGGACCAGTCACGCGCGCGTGCGCACAGCTCCGCGTGGGTTTTCGCCTGAGCTGCCGAGTCCGCGTGAGGGGGGTGGTGCCGCACGAGCGTAGGTGTCATTGGTAAGCGCCCCAATCCGCCGACAGTTCACCGCTGTGCCCCCGTCCGTTCCCCCGTCGCGTGGCCCCCGTGCCGTGCGGGCGCACGCTCCACGGTTGTCAGGTAACTCCCGGTTCGCGGCGGCGTCCAGGGGTCGTGGAGGGACGTTTGGCGACCGCGCGCGGGTGTGGCGAGATTTCATGTCGCGGTAACCCGGGTGACCGTACGGTGGCCGCTCCCCGGGGACGGGCCGGTGCCCGGGGGCCGGGCGGCGAACGGTAACGTCCCCGTCGTCACGGACGCTGACTGAGGTGAGGTCTCCTCCCGAGAGCGGCCGAAACGCCTCTTGCGCATCCGCCGGCCGCGACCGTGCCCGGGCTACACGCTGGGGCGTACGTTGGACTACGCACCAGCTTGGTATGAGCTGTGTGGCTTCTCCGCAGATCAGCGCACCCGCCCTCGTCAGGACGCATCAGCGGCAACTGACGGGTACGTGCAAATTATTTGGGATGGCCCGGAATAGGAACACAGTGGCACCCACGCTCGTTGTCATTACGTGAGCACGACACAGACAACACCTGTACTCGCCGCAGAGCTGGCGCAGGCGTGGGCCGATATTCAGCGGTACCACCCCGAGCTGCCGGACCTTGCCGCGCCGGAGTCCCTGATCGGGGAGTCGTCGTCCGCGTGCGGTCACGAACTCTCCTTCGAACGGCTGCTCCATGAAGCAGTCCATGGCATCGCCGCCGCCCGAGGGGTCCGAGACACCTCCCGCGCCGGGCGCTACCACAACCGCCGCTTCCTCGCGATCGCCGAGGAGCTGGGCCTGGACCACCCCGAGGAGCCGCACCCGAGCAGCGGCTTCTCGCTGGTCACGCTCAACGCTGAGGCGAAGCGGCGCTACCGCCCGACCATCGAGCGGCTGCAGCGCGCGCTGAAGGCCCACACCGTGGCCACCTCCGCCGACACCTCCCGTACCTTCCGCGGCCCGGCCGCCCGGCACGGCTCGTCCGGTGGCGGCGTCCGCGTCAAGGCGGTCTGCGACTGCGGTCGCAACGTCCGGGTGGTCCCGTCGGTCCTGGCCCAGGCCCCGATCGTGTGCGGCGGCTGTGGAAAGCCGTTCCGGATCCCCGAGGTCGTCGGAGCGGCGGCGAGCTGAGACCGCGACTGCTCGTGGCAGCCGCGGTCCGCTCGTACGGACCCCGGGCACGGCACCCGACGTAACTCCCCTCCACGCCGGGTGCCGATCACGCATGTCCGAAACGCACCCGCCCCCGCCCCGCCCTCGGCCGAGAGCGGTCCGCGGGGTATGGCAGAATGGCTAGCTGTACTCGACAGCCGCATAGGACCCCTCTCTCCTCCGGCTGACGCGTCCATCGGGCATTCGGGTACCGCAACCCCACGCGGCAGCTCGCCGTGCCCAACCACGTCAAAATCAGGAGAATCCACTCCCGTGGCAGTCAAGATCAAGCTGAAGCGTCTGGGCAAGATCCGTTCGCCTCACTACCGCATCGTCGTCGCCGACTCCCGTACCCGCCGTGACGGCCGGGCCATCGAGGAGATCGGCAAGTACCACCCGACCTACAACCCGTCGGTCATCGAGGTGGACGCCGAGCGCGTGGCGTACTGGCTGGGTGTCGGCGCGCAGCCGACCGAGCCCGTCCTCGCCATCCTGAAGAAGACCGGCGACTGGCAGAAGTTCAAGGGCGAGCCCGCCCCGGCGCCGCTGCTCGTCGCCGCGCCGAAGGCCGCGCGTCCGTCGTTCGAGGCTCTCGGCGGTGACGACGAGGGCAAGGGTGAGGCGATCACCCAGAAGAAGAAGGCTGAGAAGAAGGACGAGGCCGCGGCTGAGTCCGAGTCGACCGAGGCCTGAGCAGCATGCTCGAAGAGGCGCTTGAGCACCTCGTGAAGGGCATCGTCGACAACCCTGACGATGTGCAGGTCGCCTCGCGCGACCTGCGCCGCGGGCGCGTGCTGGAGGTCCGGGTCCACCCCGACGACCTCGGCAAGGTGATCGGCCGCAACGGCCGTACCGCGCGCGCTCTGCGTACCGTCGTGGGCGCCATCGGCGGTCGCGGTGTCCGCGTCGACCTCGTCGACGTGGACCACGTCCGCTGACGCTTCAATGCAACCGGCTCGGGCCGGGGAGGGCCACTGGGCCGTCCCCGGCCCGTAGTCGTATGACAGGAGATTTGGACTCGTGCAGCTGGTAGTCGCACGGATCGGCCGCGCCCACGGCATCAAGGGCGAGGTCACCGTCGAGGTACGTACCGACGAGCCGGAGCTGCGCCTCGCCCCGGGCGCCGTTCTGGCCACCGACCCGGCCTCCGCCGGGCCGCTCACCATCGCCACCGGCCGCGTCCACAGCGGTCGGCTGCTCCTGCGCTTCGAGGGCGTCAGCGACCGCAACGGCGCCGAGGCCCTGCGCAACACCCTGCTGATCGCCGAGATCGACCCCGAAGAGCTGCCCGAGGGCGAGGACGAGTACTACGACCACCAGCTCATCGACCTCGACGTGGTCACCGAGGACGGGCAGGAGGTCGGCCGGATCACCGAGATCTCGCACCTGCCCTCCCAGGACCTGTTCATCGTGGAGCGCCCCGACGGCAGCGAGGTGATGATCCCCTTCGTGGAGGAGATCGTCACCGAGATCGACCTGGAGGAGCAGAAGGCGGTCATCGCGCCCCCGCCGGGCCTGATCGACGACCGCGCGGTGATCGACTCGACCCGGGACGAGTCCTGATGCGCCTCGACGTCGTCACGATCTTCCCCGAGTACCTGGAGCCGCTGAACGTCTCCCTGGTCGGCAAGGCACGCGCGCGCGGACAGCTGAACGTGCACGTGCACGATCTGCGCGCGTGGACGTACGACCGGCACAACACGGTGGACGACACGCCGTACGGCGGCGGCCCCGGCATGGTCATGAAGACCGACCCCTGGGGCGACGCCCTGGACTCCGTCCTCGCCGACGGCTACGAGACCGGCGCCCAGGCCCCCGCGCTGATCGTCCCCACGCCCAGCGGCCGGCCCTTCACCCAGGAACTGGCCGTCGAGCTGTCCGAGCGGCCCTGGCTGATCTTCACGCCGGCCCGCTACGAGGGCATCGACCGGCGCGTCATGGACGAGTACGCCACCCGTATGCCGGTGTACGAGGTCTCCATCGGCGACTACGTCCTCGCCGGCGGCGAGGCGGCTGTCCTGGTCGTCACCGAAGCTGTGGCCCGGCTGCTGCCCGGCGTCCTCGGCAACGTCGAGTCCCACCGGGACGACTCCTTCGCACCCGGCGCGATGGCCAGCCTCCTGGAAGGCCCCGTCTACACCAAGCCGCCCGTCTGGCGCGGCCGGGACATCCCCGACGTGCTGCTCAGCGGCCACCACGGCAAGATCGCCCGCTGGCGCCGCGACGAGGCCCTCAGGCGTACGACGGCCAACCGGCCCGACCTGATCGAGCGCTGCGACCCCAAGGCCTTCGACAAGAAGGACCGCGAGATGCTCTCCATCCTGGGCTGGGCGCCGGACCCGGACGGGGAGCCGTACGGCCGATTTTGGCGCCGGGTCGAGGGCGTGGAAGAATAGGGCGCTGCTGTGCGTCCGTCCGGCGTGCGCCCCTGCCGCAGGGGGACACGACGCCCGTCCCGACCCGCACACGGCTTCATGCAAACTCCTAGTTGCCGTTGATGACCTGTGGCATCAGCGAAGAAAGCAGACGAAATGTCTCACCTGCTCGACTCCGTCGACGCCGCGTCGCTGCGCAGCGACATCCCGGCCTTCCGCCCGGGTGACACCGTCAACGTCCACGTCCGCGTCATCGAGGGCAACCGCTCTCGTGTGCAGCAGTTCAAGGGCGTTGTGATCCGCCGCCAGGGCTCCGGTGTCCGCGAGACCTTCACGGTCCGCAAGGTCTCGTTCTCCGTCGGCGTGGAGCGCACCTTCCCGGTGCACACCCCGATCGTCGAGAAGATCGAGCTGGTCACCAGGGGTGACGTGCGCCGCGCCAAGCTGTACTACCTCCGTGAGCTGCGCGGCAAGGCCGCCAAGATCAAGGAGAAGCGCGAGAGCTGATCTCGCGCGGGCGTTCATGGCGGGTCCGGATAGCATCTGGCCCCGATGGACACCGAAGAACAGCCAACGGAACGCGACCGCTCCTCCCACCCCGGAACTCCGGGGGCGGAGGAACGGTCGCGTTTCGCGTTGGTGTCGCGGATCGCCGACTGGCTGCCGGGTGGCCGGATCACCCTCACCCTCTTCGCCTGCCTGGCGTTCCTGCTGCTCCTCAACGCCTTCGTGCTACAACCGTTCCAGATCCCGAGCGGCTCCATGGAGCGGGGATTGAGGATCGGGGACCGCGTTCTCGTAAACAAGTTGGCGTACCGTTTTGGTGCCCAGCCGCGCCGCGGTGACGTGGTGGTGTTCGACGGCACCGGCTATTTCGGGCACGCGGACTACGTGAAGCGCGTTGTAGGGGTGGGGGGAGACCGCGTGGTCTGCTGCGACAAGGCGGGGAGGATCCAGGTGAACGGTCAGGCCGTCGACGAGTCGGCGTTCCTGTTCCCCGGAGACACCCCGTCCAGCGTGCCCTTCGACGTCGTCGTCCCTGAGGGGCGCCTGTTCCTCCTCGGCGACCACCGCGCCGACTCCAGCGACTCCCGCGACCACCTCGGCTCGCCCGGCGGCGGCATGATCCCGGTCGGCGAGGTGATCGGCCGGGCCGAATGGATCGTGTGGCCGTTCGCGCACTGGACGCACCTGACCCGCCCGTCCGCCTACGCGCGCGTGCCCGCTGCCTCCGCGGCAGGCCCCCATGGGTAACCGCGGCAAGCCGCGCGGGGTGCCCAGCACGCCCGCCGACAACCTGCTGCCCACGGGGGCCCGGCGCACCTCCGTGGCCGGCGCCGGCCGCACACGCGCGGAGCGCCGCAAACTGCAGCGCAAGGTCAAGCGGAAGCGCCGCCGTTCAAACGTTCGGGAGATTCCGCTGCTGGTCGGTGTCGCCGTCCTCATAGCGCTCGTCCTGAAGACGTTCCTCGTCCAGGCGTTCGTGATCCCGTCCGGCTCCATGGAGCAGACGATCCGGATCGGCGACCGCGTCCTGGTCGACAAGCTCACCCCGTGGTTCGGCTCCAGGCCCGAGCGCGGGGACGTCGTCGTGTTCCACGACCCGGGCGGCTGGCTGGCGGGCGAACAGACCGCGAAGAAGCACGACCCGGTCGTCCTCAAACAGCTCAAAGAAGGCCTCGCCTTCATCGGCCTGCTGCCCTCCGACAATGAGAAAGACCTGATCAAGCGGGTCATCGGCGTCGGCGGAGACCACGTGAAATGCTGCGACGCGCAAGGCCGCGTCACCGTCAACGGCGTACCGCTGACGGAAGGCGACTACCTGTACCCGGGCACCTCCCCGGCCGCCACCCCGTTCGACATCACCGTCCCCAAGGGCCGGCTGTGGGTGATGGGCGACCACCGCGAGGATTCGGCGGACTCCCGCGCCCACCAGAACACCCCGTATGGCGGCACCGTCTCCGAGGATTCGGTGGTCGGCCGGGCCATGGTCATCGGCTGGCCCATCGGCCACTGGACCAGCCTGGACGAACCTAAAACCTTCGCAAGCGTCGCGAACTCCGTGTCGGGGTCGACCGCGCGTCCCCGCCTGTCGCATAGGGTTGCCTCCTACGATCCGAACGGAATGAACCGGCTCCCGACCCCTGCGGAACTCCCGCTCGTTATGGGAGTGGTGGGCCTGCACCGGCTATGGGGCAGGCGGCGGCACAGAGTAAGGAGTTGGCGTGGGGGATGTGGCGGTTGGCGCACGGTCGGGACACGACGGCGAGGAGCACCGCGGGCACCCCGGGGAAGCGAACGACGCCGCCCCGGTAGACGCCGCGACGCCGGGGAACCCAGGGAACATGGCGAACACGGGGAACGGCTCCGCGGCGGCCGACGGCGGCGCGCCGGAGGGCGAGCAGCCGGACCGGACCGACGAGGCCGGGGCGGAGGAAGGCGCCCGCCAGCCGAAGAAGCCGCGCTCCTTCTGGAAGGAGCTGCCGATCCTGATCGGCATCGCGCTGGTGCTGGCGCTGCTGATCAAGACGTTCCTGGTGCAGGCGTTCTCGATCCCGTCCGACTCGATGCAGAACACCCTCCAGCGGGGTGACCGCGTCCTGGTCGACAAGCTGACCCCGTGGTTCGGCTCCAAGCCCGAGCGCGGCGAGGTCGTCGTCTTCCACGACCCGGACAAATGGCTGTGGGGCGAGCCGACGCCGAACCCGAACCCCATCCAGAAGGCCCTCAGCTGGATCGGCCTGATGCCGTCCGCCGAGGAGAAGGACCTGATCAAGCGGGTCATCGGGGTCGGCGGCGACACCGTCGAGTGCAAGCACACCGGCCCGCTGCTCGTGAACGGCCATCCGCTGAACGAGCCGTACGTCTACCCCGGCAACACGCCGTGCACCGATGACGGCGACGGCGGCCAGTTCAAGGTGACGGTCCCCCAGGGCTACATCTGGGTGATGGGCGACCACCGGCAGAACTCCCGGGACTCCCGCTACAACCAGGCCGACAAGCACCACGGCATGGTCCCCGTCGACAAGGTCGTCGGCCGCGCCATCGTCAAGGCCTGGCCGATCAACCGCTGGGGCACCCTGCCGGTCCCGGACACCTTCGACCAGCCGAACCTCAACCAGCAGTCCGCGGTACCGGCGGCCCTGTCGGTGGCCCCGGAGGGCATCGCGGTGGCCGTGGTGCTGCCGGTGGCGGTGTGGCGGCGCAGGCGGGCCGTGAAGTCGGCGAAGGACTGAAGTCCGCGAAGGACCGAACCCGGCGAAGGACCGAGGCGGCGCCCTTGCGCCCACCAGGCCGGGGGTGGGCAAGGTGCCGTACCGCCGGGTAGGGTCCCGCTCCATGAGTGGTGAGAGCAGGAGGGGCCACCGGCTGTCCGGCCTGGCCGTAGCCCTGGGCCTGGTGCTGTTCCTCGGCGGTTTCGCATGGGGAGCGGTGGTCTACCGGCCGTACACGGTGCCGACCAGCTCCATGACCCCGACGATCGACGCGGGCGACCGGGTGCTGGCCCAGCGCGTCGACGGCGACGAGGTCCGGCGCGGTGACGTGGTCGTCTTCCGCGACAAGAGCTGGGTCACCAACGCCAAGGTGGTCAAGCGCGTGGTCGCGGTCGGCGGTGACACCGTCTCCTGCTGCACGAACGGCAAGCTGACCGTCAACGGCAAGCAGATCGACGAGCCGTACCTGGCCAAGGGCAGCCTGGCCGAGATCCAGAACTTCCCGACGGTCACCGTGCCCAAGGGCCGCCTGTTCCTCCTCGGCGACGAACGCCAGGGCTCCCTGGACTCCACCGCCCACCTCACCGACGCGGCCAAAGGCACGGTCTCCCGCAGTGCGGTGTCCGCCCGTGTCGACGCCGTCATCTGGCCCATGAACGGCATGCTCAAGCGCCCCACCGGCTTCGAGTCCCTGGGCGCCCTGTCCCAGCCGGGCCCGCTGCGCACCATCGAGTGGCTGATCGCCGCCGGCGCCGTCCTGGTCCTCGCCGGCGGCGCGTACGGCCCGATCGCGAGCCGTCTGGGCCGCTCCCGGGCCCGTACGCGCCCGGAGGCGGCCGGTGCCCGCTGAGCCTGCGCCCGAGACCGCGCGGCCGGGCGATGAGGCGTACGAGGGCGGTCTGCGCAAGGTGGCCCGGGTGGTGCTGCTCGACCCCCAGGACCGCATCCTCCTGCTACACGGCCACGAGCCGGACGATCCCGCCGACGACTGGTGGTTCACCCCGGGCGGCGGCCTGGAGGGCGCCGAGACCCGCGAGGAGGCCGCGCTGCGGGAACTGGCCGAGGAGACCGGCATCACCGATGTCGAACTCGGTCCCGTGCTGTGGCGGCGCATGTGCTCCTTCCCGTTCGCGGGCCGCCGCTGGGACCAGGACGAGTGGTACTACCTGGCCCGTACGGCCCAGACGGCCACGGCTGCAACGGGGCTGACGGAGCTGGAGCGGCGCAGCGTCGCCGGAGCGCGCTGGTGGACCTGTCAGGAACTGACGCGGGCGCATGAGACGGTGTATCCGACCAGACTCGCCGGGCTGCTGCGTACGCTGCTCGACGAAGGTCCCCCGGCCGGCCCCGTGACCCTCGACCCGGAAATCGTCTAGCGACCCGGAAATCGTCTGAAGGTCCGTCGGACTGGCGCACAATGGTGGGATCGCACGGCTGAAGGGGAACATGCCATGAGCGCCGAGGACCTCGAAAAGTACGAGACCGAGATGGAGCTGAAGCTCTACCGGGAGTACCGCGATGTCGTCGGTCTGTTCAAATACGTGATCGAGACCGAGCGGCGCTTCTACCTCACCAACGACTACGAGATGCAGGTGCACTCGGTTCAGGGCGAGGTGTTCTTCGAGGTCTCCATGGCCGACGCCTGGGTCTGGGACATGTACCGGCCGGCCCGGTTCGTGAAGCAGGTCCGGGTGCTCACGTTCAAGGATGTGAACATCGAGGAGCTGAACAAGACCGACCTGGAGCTTCCGGGCGGGTGATGCTCCCTCCGGCGGGTGACGGAGTTTTCCACAACCGCTGAGTAGCCCACCAAGATCCACTTCTCTGGGCGGGATGCGTGACGGTTGGCGCCGGAGGTGGTGCCGACATGAGCAACGCACGCAGTGCACTCGGCAAGTACGGCGAGAGCCTGGCCGCCCGGCGGCTGGCCGAGGCCGGAATGACGGTCCTGGAGCGCAACTGGCGCTCCGGCCGGACGGGCGAGATCGACATCGTCGCGCAGGATGGCGACGTTCTGGTGGTCTGCGAGGTCAAGACCCGCAGGAGCGGTACGTTCGAGCATCCGATGGCCGCGGTCACGCCCGAGAAGGCCGCACGCCTTCGGGGCCTGGCCGAATGCTGGATCCACGCCCATGGAGGAGCGCCACCCGGAGGCGTCCGCATCGACCTGGTCGGCGTCCTCCTGCCCCGCCGCGGCGCCCCGACCGTCGAGCACGTGCGGGGGGTGGCCTGAATGGGATTCGCCCGTACGTGCTCGGTGGCCCTGGTGGGCGTCGAAGGCGTGGTCGTAGAGGTCCAGGCCGACCTCGAACCCGGCGTGGCGGCCTTCACCCTGGTGGGCCTCCCGGACAAGAGTCTGACGGAGAGCCGGGACCGGGTCCGGGCGGCGGTGGTGAACTCGGGCGGCGAGTGGCCGCAGAAGAAGCTCACCGTCGGACTCAGCCCGGCCTCGGTGCCCAAGGCGGGTTCCGGCTTCGACCTGGCCGTGGCCTGCGCGGTGCTCGGTGCCGCAGAGCGGATCGACCCCAGGGTCCTGGCCGACATCGTCATGATCGGAGAGCTCGGCCTGGACGGCCGGGTGCGGCCGGTCCGGGGCATCCTGCCCGCGGTGCTGGCCGCCGCCGACGCCGGCTACGACCAGGTGGTGGTGCCGGAGTGCGCCGCCGCCGAGGCCTCGCTGGTCCCCGGTGTGTCGGTGCTCGGCATCCGTAGCCTGCGGCAGCTCATCGCGATCCTGACCGATGAACCCGTACCCGAGGAGGAACCGGACGAGCAGGGACGCCCGGATCCCCTTCTGGCGGGCCTGCGGGTTCCGGGCACGGGCGCGGCCACCGGCATGCACAGCATCGGGGCCGCGCAGCACGAACCCGATCACGATCTGGCCGATGTCGTGGGCCAGACCTCGGCCCGTACGGCCGTGGAGGTGGCGGCGGCCGGAGGGCACCACCTGTTCCTGGAGGGGCCACCCGGCGCCGGCAAGACCATGCTCGCCGAGCGGCTGCCCGCCGTCCTGCCCCGCCTGAGCAGGGAGGAGTCCCTGGAGGTCACGGCCGTGCACTCGGTGGCCGGGCTGCTGCCGCCGGGCAAACCCCTGATCGACGTCCCGCCCTACTGCGCCCCGCACCACTCGGCCACGATGCAGTCCCTCGTCGGCGGCGGCCCCGGCATCGCGCGACCCGGAGCCGTTTCCCTCTCCCACCGGGGCGTGCTGTTCCTGGACGAGGCCCCCGAGTTCCACAGCCAGGTCCTCGACGCCCTGCGGCAGCCCCTGGAGGCGGGGCATGTCGTGATCGCGCGCAGCGCCGGTGTGGTGCGGTTCCCGGCGAGGTTCCTGATGGTGCTCGCGGCCAACCCCTGCCCCTGCGGACGCTTCTCCCAGCGCGACGCTCTGTGCGACTGCCCGCCGTCGGCCATTCGGCGGTACCAGGCCCGGCTGTCCGGCCCGCTGCTCGACCGGGTCGACCTGCGGGTCGAGGTCGACCCGGTCAGCCGCGCCCAGCTCACCGAACCCGGCGCCCGGGGGGAGTCCACCGCGACCGTCGCCGACCGGGTCGGCGAAGCCAGGCAGCGCACGGGCGCCCGGCTGGCCGGCACGCCGTGGCGCACCAACAGCGAAGTGCCCGGACGGGAACTGCGCAGCCGCTTCCACGCCGTGGCCGGCGCGATGGACGAGGCCGAACGCAACCTGGAGCGGGGCGTGCTCACGGCCCGCGGAATCGACCGGGTCCTCCGTGTCGCCTGGACGGTGGCGGACCTCGTCGGCCACGACCGCCCGGACGCCACCGACGTCGCCCTGGCCCTGCAACTGCGTACCGGAGTCCCGCGGGGTGTGCCCATGGCCATCGGGGCGCTCACGTGACCGCAGCCGGACCGCCGGACGACGAGTTGCTCGGGCGGGTGTTTCTGTCGCGGGTCGTCGAGCCGGGGGACGAGGCCGGTGGGCGGTGGGTGCGGGAGTTCGGGGTGGGGGAGGTGGTGGGGCGGCTGCGCAGCGGCGGGGAGGCCTTGCCGGGGGTGAGCGGGACCCGGTGGGCGGGGCTCGTCGCGCGAGCCGGGAGGGCCGAGCCCGAGCGGGATCTCGAGGTGGCGCAGGCCGCCGGGGTGCGGTTCGTCCGTCCGGGGGACGGGGAGTGGCCCGGCCAGCTGGACGACCTCGGAGACGCTCGGCCCCTCGGCCTGTGGGTGCGGGGACGGCCCAGCCTGCGGACGTGGGCGATCGGATCCGTCGCCGTCGTCGGCGCCCGCGCCTGCACCGAGTACGGCACGCACATGGCAGCCACCCTGGCCTCCGGGCTCGCCGAGCGCGGGTGGGTGGTGGTGTCCGGGGGCGCGTACGGCATCGACGGCGCCGCCCACCGGGGTGCGCTGGCCGCCGGCGGGGCCACCGTCGCCGTCCTGGCCTGCGGCGTCGACCGGCCCTACCCGCGGGGCCACGCCGCGCTGATCGGCAGGATCGCGGAACAGGGGCTGGTGGTCGGCGAGTTGCCGCCCGGCGATCACCCGACGCCGAGTCGGTTCATCCTCCGGAACCGGGTGATCGCCGCCCTCACCCGGGGCACCGTCGTCGTGGAGGCCGCCTTCCGCAGCGGCTCGCTGGTCACCGCACGGGCCGCCCAGCGCCTCGGACGGTTCACCATGGGCGTGCCCGGTCCGGCCACCAGCGCCCTCTCCGCCGGTGTGCACGAACTGCTTCGCGGTGAGGCCGCCCTGGTCACCGACGCCGCGGAAGTCGTCGAACTCGTGGGCGCCATGGGCGAGCTGGCACCGGTGCGGCACGGGCCCGTGCTCCCGCGCGATCTGCTGGAACCGGCGGCCCGGACCGTCCTCGCCGCCCTGCCCGGCAACCGCGCGGCCCCCGCCCGGGACATCGCGCTGGGTGCGCGGACCACCACGGACGAGGCCATCGCGAGGCTGTACGAACTCCGAGCACTTGGTTACGTCGAACGACACGGCGACGGCTGGAAGTTGACACGCCAGGCGCTGATGTCGGTCCGGAACGGTCACCGCCCACGCTGACCGAGCGTGTTCGGCCGTCCGGGGGAACCCCGTACGCCCTTGGGAATTGGCCGAGTTGGCGCCCCCGGCCGTCACGCAGAGCGACGCGTGGAGTGCGTCGGCGTGTACGGCGGAGGGGCCCCGCGCACGGGTGGTGCCTCGCTGTTCGCACACCGCGACACCTCAGTCACGCTACGCTCACGAAGACCCCGGCGCAGAACGCGTCAACTCGACATCAGACCGACAGCTCACCCAGGCGGCCCACTTCACCCCACGACTCCACAGGGCCTCCCACTCTCAGCGCACTACTGCACTCCATAGCACTTCACTGCACTTCATGGCACTTCACGGCAGAACGGCACAAGGCGACGAATGCCCCAGCACACCTCCGGGTCCGACCGGGCGGCGATCCCCCCAGCCGCCCGCGACGGTGGCAGCGTGCGACCGCCCGCTCCCTCGACGCTCGACGAGCTGTGGCGGTCGTACAAGGCGACGGGGGACGACCGGCTGCGGGAGCAGCTGATCCTGCACTACTCGCCGCTCGTCAAATACGTGGCGGGCCGGGTGAGCGTCGGGCTGCCGCCCAACGTGGAGCAGGCGGACTTCGTGTCCTCCGGGGTGTTCGGGCTGATCGACGCGATCGAGAAGTTCGACATCGACCGGGAGATCAAGTTCGAGACATACGCGATCACCCGGATCCGGGGTGCGATGATCGACGAGCTGCGGGCGCTGGACTGGATTCCGCGCTCGGTGCGGCAGAAGGCCCGCAACGTCGAGCGGGCGTACGCGACCCTGGAGGCGCGGCTGCGGCGGACGCCGAGCGAGGTCGAGGTCGCCGCCGAACTGGGTATGGAGGTCGACGAACTCCATGCGGTTTTCAGCCAGTTGTCGCTCGCCAACGTCGTCGCCCTGGAGGAGCTGCTGCATGTCGGCGGCGAGGGCGGAGACCGGCTCAGTCTCATGGACACGCTGGAGGACACCGCCGCCGACAACCCGGTGGAGGTGGCCGAGGACCGGGAGCTGCGGCGGTTCCTGGCGCGGGCGATCAACACGCTGCCCGAGCGGGAGAAGACCGTCGTCACGCTGTACTACTACGAGGGGCTCACCCTCGCCGAGATCGGCAATGTGCTCGGGGTCACCGAGAGCCGGGTCAGCCAGATCCACACCAAGTCGGTGCTGCAGTTGCGGGCGAAGCTGGCCGGCTTCGGCCGTTGAGCGAGTCTCGGCGCTGAGTCGTCTCCCGTTCGTGGGAGTGCGTCCGTAAAGTGGTTGACGTGCCAAGGATTCGAGCGGCCTCCGTGGCCGAGCACCGGTCGATGCAGCGAGCCGCCCTGCTGGACGCGGCTCGCTCGCTGCTGTCCGAGGGCGGGACGGAAGCCCTGACGTTTCCCGCGCTGGCCGAGCGGACGGGGCTGGCGCGGTCGTCCGTGTACGAGTACTTCCGCTCCCGGGCTGCCGTGGTCGAAGAGCTGTGCGAGGTCGACTTTCCCGTGTGGGCGGCCGAGGTCGCGGCGGCCATGGAGCGGGTGGAGTCGGCCGAGGGCAAGGTCGAGGCGTATGTGCGCCGGCAGCTGGCCCTGGTCGGGGACCGGCGGCACCGGGCCGTCGTCGCCATCTCGGCGAGCGAGCTGGACGCCGGGGCGCGGGAGAAGATCCGGGCGGCGCACGGTGCGCTGGTCGCGATCATCGTCGAGGCGCTCGGGGAGTTGGGGCACGGGCAGCCCCGGCTGGCGGCGATGCTGCTCCAGGGGGTTGTGGACGCGGCCGTGCGGCGGATCGAGCTCGGGGCGGCGGAGGATCCCGCGGTGATCACGGACGCGGCGGTGGCCATGGCTCTGCGGGGAGTGCGGGGCTGAGCGCTGCGGCGCCCCGCGGCAGGCGGGAATTTGACGGCAGGGCCTAGGCCGGCAGCGGTACTCCCAGTACCGGCAGCAGTCTCGACGGACCCCTCCGCAGCAACCACGGCGGCAGCAAGGACAGCGGGTCCAGGTAGGTCTCACCTCTCAGCAGGCCCCAGTGCACGCAGGGAGTCGTGCCGCAGTGCGAACCCGTGGTTTCCACCGTGCCCAGCAACCCGCCCGCTCCCACCTCGTCCCCCTTCTTCACCGACGGGGTCACCGGTTCGTACGTCGTCCGCAGGTCCGTTCCCGTCAGCTGTACCGCCACCACGCCGCGGCCCGCCACACGGCCCGCGAAGGTCACTCGGCCGGGGGCCACCGCGTGTACCGGCGCGCCGGGCGGGGCTGCCAGGTCGACGCCGCGATGACCGGGGCCGTACGCCGTCGCCGGTGGCTCCCAGCCCCGTAGCACCACCGGCCGGACCCCCACCGGCCAGGTGCGGCCGATGGCCGGAACTGGTGCCTGGCGGGCAGGCGGGGGCTGCGGAGGCGGGGGGTCCGCCCAGGCCAGGGGAGACAGCAGCGTCACCGCCGCGGCCAACAGGAAGCCCGTCCACAAGGTCACGCATCGCATCACTCGTCGCATGCCCAGAGCGTGGCGCAACCCCGCCGATCATGGCCGGGACCTGTGGATTACCGCCCGGTTGTGGACAGCCGCGTCACCCGGCACCCCGCCGGTCCCGTACACTTCTTCTGGCGATCCGGGTCACCGGGTCGACTTCGCACGCCCCGATACGAGATCGGAAACGGTTCGTATCAGCGCCCCTCGGTCCTTCGTGGCACGGCGCATCGCGGGCGTCAGGCGCGACCGCCGTCCGGCGGACGCGGCACAACCGAGAAATTCAAGGAGATACGGCCATGGCCGTCGTCACGATGCGGGAGCTGCTGGAGAGCGGCGTCCACTTCGGTCACCAGACCCGTCGTTGGAACCCGAAGATGAAGCGCTTCATCTTCACCGAGCGCAACGGCATCTACATCATTGACCTGCTCCAGTCGCTGTCGTACATCGACCGCGCCTACGAGTTCGTCAAGGAGACCGTGGCCCATGGCGGCACGGTCATGTTCGTCGGCACGAAGAAGCAGGCGCAGGAGGCCATCGCCGAGCAGGCCACCCGCGTCGGCATGCCCTACGTCAACCAGCGCTGGCTGGGCGGCATGCTCACCAACTTCTCGACCGTCTACAAGCGTCTGCAGCGCCTGAAGGAGCTTGAGCAGATCGACTTCGAGGACGTCGCGTCCTCCGGTCTGACCAAGAAGGAGCTGCTGGTCCTCTCCCGCGAGAAGGCCAAGCTGGAGAAGACCCTCGGTGGTATCCGCGAGATGCAGAAGGTGCCCAGCGCCGTCTGGATCGTGGACACCAAGAAGGAGCACATCGCCGTTGGTGAGGCCCGGAAGCTGAACATTCCGGTCGTCGCGATCCTCGACACCAACTGCGACCCCGACGAGGTCGACTACAAGATCCCGGGCAACGACGACGCGATCCGCTCCGTCACCCTGCTCACCCGCGTGATCGCCGACGCCGTCGCCGAGGGCCTCATCGCCCGCTCCGGTGTCGCCACCGGTGACAAGGGCGAGAAGGCCGCGGGCGAGCCGCTCGCCGAGTGGGAGCGCGACCTGCTCGAGGGCGAGAAGAAGGACGAGGCTCCGGCTGCCGAGGCTGCTCCGGCTGCCGAGGCTGCTCCGGTCGCCGAGGCCGCCGAGGCCGCCCCCGCCGAGGCTCCGGCCGCCGAGGCTCCGGCCGCCGAGGGCGAGCAGGCCTGATCGTCAGCGTTGACGGCGGGGGCGGCGACATGAAGTCCGCCCCCGCTGTTCACCCGTAGGTTGGCATTGAGTCGGCGCGCCACCCGGATCCACGTCTACATGTGGATCGTAAATATCTACATCGCCTGTAGATGATCTACATCTACAGGCGGATCGTGGATATCCGGATACGTGGACCGCAGACCGTGCGGATCTCTGATCTTCCAGACTTCGAGAAAGACTCACAGACTCATGGCGAACTACACCGCCGCCGACGTCAAGAAGCTCCGTGAGCTCACCGGCGCCGGCATGATGGACTGCAAGAAGGCGCTGGACGAGGCCGACGGCAACGTCGACAAGGCCGTCGAGGCGCTGCGCATCAAGGGCCAGAAGGGCGTCGCCAAGCGCGAGGGCCGCTCCGCCGAGAACGGCGCCGTGGTCTCCATCATCGCCGACGACAACTCCTCCGGCGTTATCGTCGAGCTGAAGTGCGAGACGGACTTCGTCGCCAAGGGCGAGAAGTTCCAGGCTGTGGCCCAGGCCATCGCCGAGCACGTCGCCAAGACCTCCCCGGCCGACCTGGAGGCCCTGCTCGCCTCCGAGATCGAGGCCGGCAAGACCGTCCAGGCGTTCGTGGACGAGGCCAACGCCAACCTCGGTGAGAAGATCGTCCTGGACCGCTTCGCGCAGTTCGCCGACGGCTTCGTGCTCGCCTACATGCACCGCACGATGCCCGACCTGCCGCCGCAGATCGGTGTCCTCGTCGAGCTGGACAAGCCGAACGCCGAGGTCGCCAAGGGCATCGCGCAGCACATCGCAGCCTTCGCGCCGAAGTACCTCACCAAGGAGGACGTCCCGGCCGAGGTCGTCGAGTCCGAGCGTCGCATCGCCGAGGAGACCACCCGCGCCGAGGGCAAGCCCGAGGCCGCGATCGCCAAGATCGTCGAGGGTCGCGTCAACGGCTTCTTCAAGGACGCCACGCTGCTCGGCCAGCCGTACGCGCTGGACAACAAGAAGTCGGTCCAGAAGGTCCTGGACGAGGCCGGTGTCACCCTGAAGCGCTTCTCGCGCATCAAGGTCGGCATCTGAGTCCGTACCGCGATCGACGCGCGACCCACGGGGAATTCTCGATAGGGTCGACAGCAGTCGTCCGCACACACCGCCGCACCCGGGCATGTGGCGGACGGCAGCAGATCTGACGAGGAGGCCATTGCCGCGCATGGGAGCGAACAGCGACCCGACCGGCAATGGCCTTCTTCGTATGTGCAACACGTGAAAGAGGCGGGATCTCCATGACCACCAAGGCCCAGAAGAGCGACGACGGCAAAGTACGCGGCCGGTTTCTGCTGAAGCTGTCCGGAGAGGCCTTCTCCGGTGGCGGCGGCCTGGGCGTGGACCCCGACGTGGTGCACAAGATCGCCCGTGAGGTCGCGGCCGTCGTACGCGACGGCGCACAGGTCGCCGTCGTCATCGGCGGCGGCAACTTCTTCCGCGGCGCCGAGCTCCAGCAGCGCGGCATGGACCGCGCCCGCTCCGACTACATGGGCATGCTCGGCACCGTGATGAACTGCCTCGCCCTCCAGGACTTCCTGGAGAAGGAGGGCATCGACAGCCGGGTGCAGACCGCCATCACGATGGGCCAGGTCGCCGAGCCGTACATCCCGCTGCGTGCCGTGCGCCACCTGGAGAAGGGCCGCGTGGTCATCTTCGGCGCCGGTATGGGCATGCCGTACTTCTCCACCGACACCACTGCCGCCCAGCGCGCCCTGGAGATCGACGCCGAGGCGCTGCTCATGGGCAAGAACGGCGTGGACGGGGTCTATGACTCCGACCCCAAGACCAACCCGGACGCCGTCAAGTTCGACGCCCTCAGCTACGGCGAGGTCATCACGCGCGACCTCAAGGTCGCCGACGCCACCGCCATCACGCTGTGCCGCGACAACAAGCTCCCGATCCTCGTGTTCGAACTCCTGGTGGAGGGCAATATCGCGCGGGCCGTCAAGGGTGAGAAGATCGGCACGCTGGTGGGTGACCAGGGCAGCCGGGACTGACCGGCTGACCTCCTTCGCCCCGGGAACGACACCTGTCCGAGGGACGGACGGGACGCACCCTGGCCGGGGGATGGACAATGTCCTGCCGGTCGGGAACCGTGCAGGAAGAAGACGCGACGCAGCCGGCCGCCGCCCCGATGTGGAACCGCAGCCGGGCCTTACTCAAGACACGCAGGAGCAAGTGGTGATCGAAGAGACCCTCCTCGAAGCCGAGGAGAAGATGGAGAAGGCCGTCGTGGTCGCCAAGGAGGACTTCGCCGCGATCCGCACCGGCCGTGCGCACCCGGCGATGTTCAACAAGATCGTGGCCGACTACTACGGTGCCCTGACGCCGATCAACCAGCTGGCCTCGTTCTCCGTGCCGGAGCCGCGCATGGCGGTCGTGACGCCGTTCGACAAGAGCGCGCTGCGCAACATCGAGCAGGCGATCCGCGACTCCGACCTGGGCGTCAACCCCAGCAACGACGGCAACATCATCCGGGTGGTGTTCCCCGAGCTGACCGAGGAGCGCCGCCGCGACTACATCAAGGTCGCCAAGGGCAAGGCCGAGGACTCGAAGGTCTCGATCCGCTCCGTGCGCCGCAAGGCCAAGGACGCCATCGACAAGCTGATCAAGGACGGCGAGATCGGTGAGGACGAGGGCCGCCGTGCGGAGAAGGAGCTGGACGACACCACCGCGAAATACGTCGCCCAGGTGGACGAGCTCCTGAAGCACAAGGAAGCAGAGCTGCTCGAAGTCTGATGACCGACTCTTCCTGGGGAGTGCCGCCACCGGCGGGGCAGACCGGCTACTGGGGGTCCACCGCGGGTGGGCCTGTCCAGGGGGCTGCCCCGGCGGGTCCCGCGTACGATGCGCCCGAGGCGCAGCAGACTCGCCCCATGCCCATCGTGCCCGACGTACCTGCGTATGGCGGAGACCAGGACGACCGGGGGGCCGCTCGGCTGAGCGGCCCCTTGTTCCGGGACGAGACGTTCACGCCCGCGCACGGTCACACGCCCGAGCAGGGTTACGCGCCCGAGTACGGCCACATGCCCCCGCAGGGTCACACGCCGGAGTACGGGCACATGCCCCCGCAGGGTCACACGCCCGAGTACGGGCACAATCCCGCGTACGGTCCCACTCAGAATCCGGAGCCCATGCCCGACGCCCCGCAGCCGGCGCCAGCGCCGCAGAAGAAGAGCGCGGGCCGTGACCTGAGCGCGGCCATAGGGGTCGGGGTCGGGCTCGGCGTGGTGATCGTCGCGTCCCTGTTCATCTACAAGGCCGTGTTCGTCGGCGTGGTCGCGGTCGCCGTGGTCGTCGGCCTGTGGGAGCTGACGAGCAGGCTGCAGGAACGCAAGGGCATCAAGGCGCCGCTCGTGCCGCTCGCGCTGGGCGGCGCGGCGATGGTGGTCGCCGGGTACGTGCGGGGTGCCGAGGGCGCATGGGTCGCCATGGCGTTGACGGCCCTGGCCGCGCTGGTCTGGCGCATGACGGAGCCACCGGAGGGCTACCTCAGGGACGTCACGGCCGGTGTCTTCGCCGCGTTCTATGTGCCCTTCCTGGCGACGTTCGTGGCGATGATGCTTACCGCCGCCGACGGCCCGTGGCGGGTGCTGACCTTCCTGCTGCTGACGGTGGTCAGCGACACGGGTGCGTACGCCGTCGGCTGGCGCTTCGGCAAGCACAAGCTGGCCCCGCGCATCAGCCCCGGCAAGACCCGCGAGGGACTGCTCGGCGCGGTGCTGTTCGCCATGGTCGCGGGCGCGCTGTGCATGCAGTTCCTGATCGACGACGGCACCTGGTGGCAGGGCCTGCTGCTGGGCCTCGCGGTCGCGGCCAGCGCCACGCTGGGCGACCTGGGCGAGTCCATGATCAAGCGCGACCTGGGCATCAAGGACATGGGCACCCTGCTCCCCGGTCACGGCGGCATCATGGACCGACTGGACTCCCTGCTGCCGACGGCCCCGGTGGCGTGGCTGCTGCTGGTGCTTTTCGTGGGCAGCGGCTGAGCCCCCCGGTTCCTACGGCTTACGGGCCCCATCCCCGACGACTTCGGTCGGGGATGGGGCCCGTAGCCGTACGCGGGGCCGGGGGATGGTCGCGCGAGTGGCCGAGTGGGACGATTCGGATGTAGCCGACTGTTCGGATCATCTGGACTGTTCAGGGCATCCGGAAGGAGCGTGCCATGTCAGGCTTCCACGAGGAGATCGACGTCGACCGGGCGCCTGGTGACGTCTGGGCCTACGTCGCCGACCCTTCGCACCTGCCCGAATGGCAGGAGGGTGCGGTCGCCTGCGAGCAGCTGGACGAGGGCCCCTACGGCCTCGGTTCCCGGCTCCGCATCACCCGGCAGGTGGGGCGCCGTGAGGTGCCGATGACCATGGAGGTCACCGAGTTCGACCCGCCCCGCACCTGGGGCATGCGCGGCATCGACGGCCCGGTCCGGGGCCGCGTCCACGGCGAGGTCACCCCGCTCCCCGACGGCCGCACCCGCATCACGATGGACCTCGACTTCGAGGGCCACGGCATCGGCAAGGTGCTCCTGCCCCTCGTCGTACGACCGCAGGTCCGCAGGGAACTCCCGCGCAACGAGCGGCGGCTCAAGGAATGCCTGGAGCAGGCGGGCGGCCGCTGACACTCACGACACCGCGGACTGCGATGACCGGGATGTGCCCGGAAATGTGGTGACGTCCACCCGAGCCCGGAGCGACTCTCCCTGCTCCGACGACCAACTCTGGAGATCAGATGCCGTCCGAGCCCAAGCAGAGTGGGATGCACCACCCCGTCACCATCGCGCACGAAGCCGAGCGGTTCAACCATCTTCAGTTGCGCATCGCCGACATGATCACCACGTATGCCGGCTCGATGATGTTTGTGTATGTCCATGCCGCACTGTTTGCGGTGTGGATGCTCTTCATCGAGTCCGATCCCTGGCCCAAGCTCACTCTCGTCGTGTCTCTTGAGGCGATCTTCCTCTCCACCTTCATCATGATTGGACAGAATCGCCAGGCCGCGTTCCAACGAGCCAAGGCCGACCATGACTTCAACGAGCAGGAGTTGGAACTCAAGACCAACACGGATCTCACCCGAGCAATCCATGTGCTCACCACCGAGCTGCACCGGCGCCTGGTCGAAGAGGCCGGCCCGCGAGACGTTTAGCCGCCCACAGGAGAGAGGGCAAGTCATGCCATTCATCGACATCAAGGTGATCGCCGGAGTATTCACCCCCGAAGAGAAGCGACGGCTGGTCGAGAACGTCTCGGAGGCAGTGATCGCCATTGAAGGCGAAGCGCTGCGACCTTCCACGCACGTCGTGATCACCGAGACACCCGGTGGCGAGTGGGCTATCGGCGGCCAGGCGCTGACAGCCGAAGATGTCCGCGCCAAGCGTGCGAGCGCACCGGCGTCCTGAGCTGTCGACCCGCTTGGAACGCGCACAAGACGTCTCAACGCAACCGCACAGCCGATCAAGTGCCGACGGTCCCAGGTCACCCAATTGGATCTGCGACACTGGTACAGCCATGCCTAAGCCCGGAGAACTCACTTTCGTCGCCCCGCGCGGAGCCAAGAAGCCGCCGCGGCACCTTGCCGACCTCACGCCCGCCGAGCGCAAGGACGCGGTGGCCGAGACCGGCGAGAAGCCGTTTCGTGCCAAGCAGCTCTCGCAGCACTACTTCGCGCGGTACGCGCACGAGCCGGAGCAGTGGACCGACATCCCGGCCGGCTCGCGGGAGAAACTGCGCGAGGCGCTGTTCCCGGAGCTGATGACGGTCGTCCGGCATCTGTCGACCGACCAGGGGACCACCCGTAAGACGCTGTGGCGGCTCTTCGACGGGACTCTCGTCGAGTCCGTGCTCATGCGGTACCCGGACCGCGTCACCATGTGTATCAGCTCGCAGGCCGGGTGCGGAATGAACTGCCCCTTCTGCGCGACCGGGCAGGCGGGGCTCGACCGGAACCTGTCGACCGCTGAGATCGTCCACCAGATCGTCGACGGGATGCGGGCGCTGCGGGACGGGGACGTCCCCGGCGGCCCGGCCCGGCTGTCCAACATCGTCTTCATGGGTATGGGCGAGCCGCTCGCCAACTACAAGCGGGTCGTGGGGGCCATCCGGGCGCTCACCGACCCTGCCCCTGACGGGCTCGGGCTGTCCCAGCGCGGGATCACCGTTTCGACCGTCGGTCTCGTTCCGGCCATCCACCGGTTCGCCGACGAGGGCTTCAAGTGCCGGCTCGCGATCTCCCTGCACGCCCCCGACGACGAACTGCGCGACACCCTCGTCCCCGTGAACACGCGGTGGAAGGTGCGCGAGGTGCTGGACGCCGGGTTCGAGTACACCGAGAGGTCCGGGCGCCGGCTGTCGATCGAGTACGCGCTCATCCGCGACATCAACGACCAGGCCTGGCGCGGTGACCGGCTCGGGCGGCTGCTCAAGGGCAAGCCCGTGCACGTCAATCTCATTCCGCTGAACCCGACTCCGGGATCGAAGTGGACCGCGTCACGGCCCGAGGACGAGAAGGCGTTCGTCGAGGCCATCGCGGCCCATGGGGTGCCGGTGACCGTCCGGGACACCCGTGGCCAGGAGATCGACGGAGCCTGTGGTCAGCTCGCGGCCACCGAGCGGTAGTCTGGCTGAGTTCCATCGCTTCACATCACATCTTCATATTCCGACAGGGGAGCGCCACAGCGCTGAGAGTGCGGCAAACGGGCCGCAGACCCTCTGAACCTCGCCCAGGTCATTCTGGGTAGGAAGTTCGGTCATCACTCAAGCTGTTGCGCCCTGCCCGGGCTCCCGCGTGGAGACCGGGCAGGGCCGCGTCTCTTCCTGGCCAACCCCCAGGAGGACATCCAGTGCACAACAAGACCCTCGTGGCCGCCACGGTCGGGCTCGGCCTCGTCTCGCTGGCGGCGCTGACCGGGTGCGGGTCGAGCGACACCAAGAGTTCCGCGGACTCCAAGACCGTGACCCTGGTCAGCCACGACTCGTGGGCCGTCTCCAAGAACGTGCTCAAGGACTTCGAGAAGCAGTCCGGGTACAAGGTGCGGGTCCTCAACGACGGCGACGCCGGGCAGGCCGTCAACAAGGCCATCCTGACCAAGGACAACCCTCAGGGCGACGTCTTCTTCGGCGTCGACAACACCCTGCTGTCCCGCGCCCTCGACAACGGCCTGTTCCAGTCGTACGAGCCCAAGGCCTCCGACCTGGTCCTGCCGCAGTACCGCGTCGACCAGGACAAGCACCGCGTCACGCCCATCGACACCGGCGACATCTGCGTCAACTACGACAAGGCGTATTTCAGCAAGCACAAGCTGACCCCGCCGCAGTCCTTCGCCGACCTCGCCAAGCCGGAGTACAAGAACCTCCTCGTCACCGAGAACGCGTCCACCTCCTCGCCCGGCCTCGGCTTCCTGCTCGGCAGCGCCGCGCAGTTCGGGGACAACGGCTGGCAGGGCTACTGGAAGAAGCTCAAGGCCAACGGCGTCAAGGTCGTCGACGGCTGGGAGCAGGCCTACCGCCAGGAGTTCTCCGGCTCCTCCGAGGGCAAGAAGGCCGGCGGCGACCGGCCGCTCGTCGTGTCGTACGCCTCCTCCCCGCCCGCCGAGGTGATCTACGCCAAGAAGCGGCCCAGCACCGCCCCGACCGGGGTGTCTTACGGCACCTGCTTCCGGCAGACCGAGTACGCGGGGCTGCTGAGCAACGCGAAGAACACCAAGGGTGGCAAGGCGTTCCTCGACTTCCTGCTCACCAAGGAGTTCCAGGACGACATGCCGCTCAACATGTTCGTCTACCCGGTGGTGAAGGGCGCCGCTGTGCCGGCCGACTTCACCAAGTACGGCCCGCAGGCCAAGCAGCCCGAGATCATGGCCCCGGAGAAGATCGCCGCCAACCGCGACCAGTGGGTCAAGGCGTGGACGTCGCTCGTACTGAAGTAGCGGCCAAAATCAGGCGACGCGGGAACGCGGCGCGGCTCGGTCTCATGGCCCTGCCCGTCGCGTTCTTCGCGGTGTTCTTCGCCTGGCCCGTGGCCGCGATCGTGGCGCGCGGGCTGAAGGTGGACGGCGCCTGGCAGTTCGGGCGGATGGCGGACGTCGTCACGCAGCCGGACATCCGGCACGTGCTGTGGTTCACCACCTGGCAGGCGTTCGCCTCCACCGCGCTCACCCTGCTGCTGGCGCTGCCCGCCGTCTACGTCTTCGCGCGCCTCGACTTCCCCGGCAAGCAACTGCTGCGCGCCGTCGTCACGGTGCCGTTCGTGCTGCCGACCGTCGTCGTCGGCACCGCCTTCCTGGCGCTCGTCGGGCACCGCGGACTGCTCGACCAACTGTGGGGCGTACGGCTCGACACCACGGTGTGGGCGATCCTGCTCGCGCACGTCTTCTTCAACTATGCGGTCGTCGTCCGCACGGTCGGCGGGCTGTGGGCACAGCTCGACCCCCGGCAGGAGCAGGCCGCGCGGATGCTCGGCGCGTCCCCGCTCACCGCCTGGCGGAAGGTCACCCTGCCCGCGCTCGCGCCGGCCGTGGCCGCCGCCGCGCTGATGGTGTTCCTGTTCACCTTCACCTCCTTCGGTGTCGTCCAGATCCTCGGCGGGCCCACCTTCTCCACCCTCGAAGTGGAGATCTACCGGCAGACCTCCGAGGTCTTCGACCTGCCGACGGCCGCCGTCCTCACCCTCGTCCAGTTCGTCGCGGTCGGCGCGATCCTCGCCGTGCACGCCTGGACCGTACGGCGCCGGGAGACCGCGCTGCGCCTCGTCGATCCGAAGGTGACCGCGCGCCGGCCGCGCGGGGCCCGGCAGTGGGCGCTGCTCGCCGGGGTGCTGGTCACCGTCGCCCTGCTCCTGGTGCTGCCGCTCGCCGTCCTCGTACGGCGCTCCCTGGACGCGCCCGGCCTCGGGTACTACCGGGCGCTGACGCACACCGACGGCGGCACCTTCCTCGTGCCGCCCGTGCACGCCGTGTGGACCTCGCTGCAGTACGCGTTCGCCGCCACGGCCGTCGCTGTACTGATCGGAGGTCTCGCCGCCGCCGCGCTGGCCCGGCGGGACGCGGGACGCCTGGTGCGCGGCTTCGACGCGCTGCTCATGCTGCCGCTCGGCGTCTCCGCAGTGACCGTCGGCTTCGGCTTCCTGATCGCGCTGGACAAGCCCCCGCTGGACCTCAGGCAGTCCTGGATCCTCGTCCCGCTCGCGCAGGCACTGGTCGGCGCCCCTTTCGTTGTACGGACCATGCTGCCCGTGCTGCGCGCGGTGGACCTACGACTGAGGGAGGCGGCGGCCGTGCTCGGGGCCTCGCCCTGGCGGGTGTGGCGGGAGGTCGATCTGCCGCTGGTGCGGCGGGCGTTGCTGATCGCGGCCGGGTTCGCGTTCGCCGTCTCGCTCGGCGAGTTCGGGGCGACCGTGTTCATCGCCCGGCCCGACAACCCGACGCTCCCGGTCGCCGTGGCCCGGCTGCTCAGCCGCCCCGGAGACCTCAACTACGGCCAGGCGATGGCCCTTTCGACCATTCTGATGGTGGTGTGCGCCGCCGCCCTGCTCCTGCTGGAGCGGCTGCGCACCGACCGGACGGGGGAGTTCTGATGCTGCTGAGCCTCCAGGCCGCGACCGTGCGCTTCGGCGGGCGGGCCGTGCTCGACGCCGTCGACCTCGACGTCGCCGAGCGCGAGGTGGTGTGCGTGCTCGGGCCCAGTGGCAGCGGTAAGTCCACGCTGCTCCGGGCGGTGGCGGGCCTGCAGCCGCTCGACTCCGGGCGGGTGTCGCTCGACGGCCGCGACCAGGCGGGGGTGCCCGCGCACCGGCGGGGCGTCGGCCTGATGTTCCAGGACCACCAGCTCTTCCCGCAGCGGGACGTCGGTGGCAACGTGGCCTTCGGGCTGCGGATGCACGGCGTTGCCAAGGGGCAACGGGGCGCCGAGGTGGGGAAGTTGCTGGAGCTGGTCGGGCTGCCGGGGGCTGCCGGGCGGGCCGTCGCCGGGCTGTCCGGCGGCGAGCAGCAGCGGGTGGCGCTCGCCCGCGCGCTGGCCCCACGGCCCCGGCTGCTGATGCTGGACGAGCCGCTCGGCCAGCTCGACCGCTCGCTGCGGGAGCGCCTCGTGGTCGAACTCCGCGAGCTTTTCGGCCGGTTGGGCACCACCGTGCTCGCGGTGACCCACGACCAGGGCGAGGCGTTCGCGCTGGCCGACCGGGTGGTGGTGATGCGGGACGGGCGGATCGCCCAGTCCGGCACGCCCCTTGAGGTCTGGCAGCGGCCCGCGGACGAGTTCGTGGCCCGGTTCCTCGGCTTCGACAACGTGGTCCCGGCGACCGTTGCCGGAGCGGCGGCGGACAGCCCGTGGGGCAAACTGCCGGTGCCCGACGGCTCCCCGCAGGGCAACCGCACGGTCCTCGTCCGCCCCGCCGGGGTCCGGCTCGTGCCGGCCGACGAGGGCCTGCCCTGCACGGTCACCGCCCGCACCTTCAAGGGCACCCACGTGGCCGTAGGCCTCCAGCCCCACGACGGCGCGCCGCGCCTGGAGGCGGCCTGCACCCTCAGGGACGCGCCGGAGGCCGGGACTGCGGTCGGCGTGACGTTCGACGCGGCCGAAACAGCCGTGCTCGGCTGATCGTCGGAGCTCTAGGGTGAGGGTCATGACTCTGCTCGCACATGACCGTTACTGCGACGAAATCGCCTATCAGGTCGACCAGTTGAGGGCCGTCGCGACCTCCGGTGCCGATCTGGCCACCCCCGTCCCGACCTGCCCGGAGTGGTCGCTGGAAGACCTCGTACGGCACATGGGCGCCGCCCTGCGCTGGGTGAACGCCCTGGTGCGCAGCCGGGCGCAGGAGAACATCCCGTCCGACCGGATCCCGCTGCGCCGCGGGCCGGAGGAGCGAGGCGACGCGGCGGCCCTGGACGCATGGCTGGCGGAGACCGGCGAACTCGTCGTCGGGGCGCTGCGGGAGGCCGGGCCCGACACCAAGGTGTGGAGCTGGCAGGGGAACGCGACGTCCGGCTTCTGGGCCCGCCGTATGACCCACGAGATCACCGTGCACCGTGCCGACGCCGTCCTCGCCGTCGGCCAGTCCTACGAGGTGGCGCCCGAGGTGGCCGTCGACGCGCTGGACGAGTGGCTGGACCTCGCCGCGTGGTTCCAGCAGCACCGGGGCGACGAGCAGGCCCACCGGCTGGACGGCCCAGCGCGCTCGATCCACCTGCACGCCACCGACGCCGACCCCGCCCTGAACGCCGAATGGCTCCTGGAGTTCGGTGCGGACGGCGTCCAGTGGCGGCGCGGCCACGAGAAGGCGACGGTCGCCCTGCGCGGCCCGCTCACCTCGGTCCTGCTCGCCTTCTACCGGCGGCTCCCGCTGGACACGCCCGGCCTCGAAGTGCTCGGCGAGCGTGAGGTGCTGGACCTCTGGCTGTCCCGGGCGAGCTTCTGAACATGACTGAACATGACTGAGCCCGTCCCCTGGGGATAGGAGGACGGGCTCAGCGGCGCAAGGGGGCCGAGGCGTCAGTCGCCGTTCTTCGCCCCACGGCGGCGCATGCCGAAGAACACCGCGCCACCGCCGACGACGACCAGCGCCCCGGCGATCCCGGCGATCAGGCCGGTGTTGGAGCTGGCACCGGTCTCGGCGAGGTTCGAGTCACCGGCCGCGGGGGACGGCGCGTTGTTCGACGTGTCCGCCGGGGCGGAGCTGGACGCGGAGGCCGACGGAGTCGGGGTCGCGGACTCGGCCGGGGCGGACGTGGACGCGGACGGCGCCGGGGTGACCGGCGGCTTCGGGGTCTTCGTCTCGGTCTTGCAAGCCGTGTGAGGGGTCTTCACGTCGGGCTTGACGTTCTGGTCGACCTGGTCGCCGGCCTGGACGTGGACGCGGTACGTCGTCTTCGGCTTCCAGGCCTCAGCGAAGGTGACCGTGGTGCCCTCGGCGGTGCCCTTGACGACCTGCGGCCGGCCGACCGGCGTCTCGACGCCGGCGGGGCTCTTCAGGAACACGGTGATGGTGGCAGGGGTGCCCGAGCGGTCCTTGTCGGTGACGACGATGGAACCCTTGCCGCCGTCGCACGTGGCTACGGCGGAGAACTCACTGATGTCGCAGGCGAGCGCGTGGCCCGCGACACCGAGGGCCAGCGCGGTGGTGGCGGAGGCGACACCCAGGATGCGCACGGAACGACGTGCGTTACGGCGAGTTATGGACAACGTTTGTCCTTTACAGAGTGCAAGTGAGGGGGGTTTGGGGGGAGTTGGGGCCAAATGAGAGAACGGCGCCCCAGCGCCCCCAGGAGGCTCACAGGTCTATAAGCGCTCCGTAAGAACTGTCAACGCCCGCGCCGTCAACAGACGTTGACTTTACCCCCTCATTAACCGCCGTGATGTTTGACGGGTTGGGTTCAGCCCTGGATGGCCGCCGGGTCCATCCAGATGACCTCCCAGGTGTGGCCGTCGAGGTCGTCGAAGGACCGGCCGTACATGAAGCCGAGGTCCTGAGTCTTGCCGCCGGCCGTGCCGCCCGCCGCGAGCGCCTTGTCGACCAGCTCGTCCACCTTCGCGCGGCTCTCGGCGCTCAGCGCCACCAGGACCTCGCTGGTCTTCGTGGCGTCGGCGATCTCCTTGTCGGTGAAGGTCGCGTAGAACGGCTTGGTGAGGAGCATCGCGACGATCGTCTCGCTGATCACCACGGAGGCGGCGTTCTCGTCGCTGAACTGCGGGTTGATCGTGTAGCCGAGGTCCGTGAAGAACTTCTTCGAGGCGTCGAGGTCGTTCACGGGCAGGTTCACGAAGATCATCTGCTGGTACATGGGGGTCTGTCTCCCTCGGATCCGTGCGCTTGCTGCGGTTCGCTGGGGTAGACGACCGGCCGCGGAAAAACTCATCGGCGGATCGGAAAAATTATCTGCGGGCCAGCGGAAGAGCCGCCAGATTCGCGATCACCAAGGTCAGCGGGACGAACAGGGCGAGCAGGGCGCCCGCGCGCAGGGCGGCGGCACTGCGCAGCATCGTGGCCGGGGCGCCGAGGCGCAGCAGCGCGGCGATGGTGTCGGCGCGGCACTGGCGGGCCTCGACGGCCGCCGTCAGCAGGGTCGCCACCGTGCAGCCGGTGACGACGAGCCCGAAGAGGGTGCTGAGCGGCCCGAAGGGGTGCGTCGAGTCGTCGTACAGGGAGGTCATCGCGTACCCGGCGGCGGCCACCGCGCAGACCACGCCGAGCGGGCGCCCGATCCGGGTGGCCTCGGCCATGAGCACCCGGCCCGCCAGCAGCCGCAGCGCGCCCGGGCGGACCGACTGCAGGAGCCTGCCGCACAGGTGGGTGAGGCCGGGCCCGGCGAGGACCAGACCGAGGGCGGTGAGGAGCCAGCCGACCAGGACCGTGACGGCTCCGGCGGGCAGCGCCGTGAGGCTGGGGGTGGAGCCGGCGCGGCCCGTGTAGGCCTGTACGGCGAGACCTGCGGCGACGGCGGTGATGCCCCAGGGGAGCCCGGCGGGGACGTCGCGCCCGGGCGCCGGGCCGGGGACCGCGCCGGACCGGTCGGTGTCCTGGGCGTGCTGGGCGTCCTCGGCGTTCGGGGCGTTCTGGCCCTCGGGCTCGGGGGCCGTTTCCTCCGCCGGGGCCTCCGCGCGCCGCCGCTCAGCTGTACGCCAGTGCGCGCCGAACCTGCCGTACGCCCCGAACGTCTCCCGCGCCGCCGCGTGGCCGTGCGCCCCGAAGCGGCCGAAGGCGTGGCTGCCCCGGGCCGCGGGGCGGGGGTCCTGGGGGCGCAGTGCCAGGGCCACCGTCGTCGAGGCGATCACCGGGACGACGGTCAGCAGGGTCAGGGCTGCCGGGAGCGGCAGCGGCTGGTCCGCGGCCAGGAACTGAGCCGCCGCGCCGTCGAAGGGCATGCCGGTCAGGTCGCCGCGCAGGTGCAGGAAGACCAGCAGCGCCAGCAGCGAGCCCAGGGTGCAGGACAGGGCCGTGGTCAGCGCCGAGATCGCCATCAGGCGCCCGGGGCCGAGACCGACGGCGGACAGGCCGGGCCGCGGTCGGGTGCCGGGGTCGGTACGGGCGACCGCGAGCGCGAAGTGCACGGTGGCGGCGACCGGGATCGCGCACCAGGCCAGGCGAGGCAGGGCGGTGCCCGTCGGGCCGGGGTGGCGCAGCGCGTAGCCGAGGGCGGAGAGCAGCAGGAAGCCGGTGCCGGCCGCGGCCAGGGCGACCAGCATCCGGCGGAGCTGGAGGCCGGGCCGGCCCGCACGGGTCAGACGGAGAGCGAGCACGCGGCCCGGCTTTCGGTCTCGGGGGCGTCCGGAAGGTGCAGGGTGTGCACGCGCCGCCCGTCCAGCAGGGACACCGTGCGGTCGGCGATCGCGGCGGTGTCGGCGTCGTGCGTGGCGAGGACCACCGTGATGCCGTGCGAGCGGGCGACCGTGGTGAGCGTGCGCAGGACAGGGCCGCGGTCGGCGCGGTACAGCGGAGCCGTCGGCTCGTCCGCGAAGAGCACCGTGGGGCCGGGGGCGAGCGCGCGGGCGATGGAGACGCGCTGGCGCTCGGCCTGCTGGAGTTCGTGCGGGCGTTTGCGGGAGGTGGTGCCGACGTCCAGGCGTTCCAGCCACTCCAGGGCGGCCACCTTGGCTCTGCGGCGGCTGGTGCCGCGCAGCATCAGCGGGAGGGCGGCGTTCTCCCACGCGTTCAGCTCGGGGACCAGGACCGGCGCGGGGTCGATCCAGCCGAACCGGTCCCGGCGCAGCCGCTCCCGAGCCATCGGCCCCAGGGTGTGCACGGGGGAGCTGTTGAACCAGACCTCGCCCTGGCGCACCGGCACCAGACCGGACAGGCAGCGCAGCAGTGTGGTCTTGCCGCTGCCGCGCGGGCCGCTCACGGCGAGGACCTCTCCCTCCCGCACAGCCAGCGAGACGCCGGCGAGCCCGGGCGAGCCGTCGGGGTGCCTGAAGTGCAGGGCGCGTGCCCAGAGCACGTCGTTGTCCGGCGGGGCCTCCATGGCGTACACCTCGGTTCTGATCCGTTTTCCCTTGACCTGGTCCCCCGTGCGGGGGAACGAAGGCTGGGCCGATCGGTCACTGGGCACGCTAGGCAGCCACCCCCGGGAGCCCGGACAGCACACGGCCCCGGGCCGCCGTTCTCACTCGAACGGAGGGCACCGGGGCCGGTGTTGATCATCCAGCGGGATGATCGGAGCTTCCCGAGGAGGCTCAGAGCTTGGTCCACGCCTCCGTGAGGGTGGCCCGCAGGATCTGCTCGATCTCGTCGAAGGTCTCCTGGTTGGAGATCAGCGGCGGGGCGAGCTGGATCACCGGGTCGCCGCGGTCGTCGGCACGGCAGTACAGGCCGTTCTCGAACAGCGCCTTGGAGAGGAAGCCGTACAGGACGCGCTCGGTCTCCTCCTCGTTGAAGGACTCCTTGGTGTTCTTGTCCTTCACCAGCTCGATGCCGTAGAAGAAGCCGTTGCCGCGGACGTCGCCGACGATCGGCAGGTCGTGCAGCTTCTGCAGCGTCGAGAGGAACGCGCCCTCGTTGTCCAGCACGTGCTGGTTGATGTTCTCGCGCTCGAACAGGTCGAGGTTGGCGAGACCCACCGCGGCGGACACCGGGTGACCACCGAAGGTGTAGCCGTGCAGGAAGGTGTTGTCGCCCTTGTAGAACGGCTCGGCGATGCGGTCGGAGACGATGCAGGCGCCGATCGGGGAGTAGCCCGAGGTCATGCCCTTGGCGCAGGTGATCATGTCCGGGACGTAGCCGAACTTGTCGCAGGCGAACATCGTGCCCAGGCGGCCGAAGGCGCAGATGACCTCGTCCGACACGAGGAGCACGTCGTACTTGTCGCAGATCTCGCGCACGCGCTGGAAGTAGCCGGGCGGCGGCGGGAAGCAGCCACCGGCGTTCTGCACCGGCTCCAGGAAGACCGCGGCGACGGTGTCCGGGCCCTCGAAGAGGATCTCCTGCTCGATCTGGTCGGCGGCCCAGCGGCCGAAGGCCTCGGGGTCGTCACCGAAGAGCGGCGCGCGGTAGATGTTGGTGTTCGGCACCTTGTGCGCACCCGGCACCAGCGGCTCGAACGGGGCCTTCAGGCCCGGCAGGCCGGTGATGGACAGGGCGCCCTGCGGGGTGCCGTGGTAGGCGACCGCACGGGAGATGACCTTGTACTTGGTCGGCTTGCCCTTGAGCTTGAAGTACTGCTTGGCGAGCTTCCAGGCGGTCTCGACCGCCTCGCCGCCGCCGGTGGTGAAGAAGACCTTGTTCAGGTCGCCCGGGGCGTAGTCGGCGAGGCGCTCGGCCAGCTCGACGGCCTTCGGGTGGGCGTAGGACCACACCGGGAAGAAGGCCAGCTCCTGGGCCTGCTTGAAGGCGGTCTCGGCGAGTTCCGTGCGGCCGTGACCGGCCTGGACCACGAACAGACCAGCAAGACCGTCGAGGTAGCGCCTGCCCTTGTCGTCGTAGATGTAGGTGCCCTCACCCCGGACGATCGTCGGGACGGGGGAGTTCTCGTACGAGGACATGCGGGTGAAGTGCATCCACAGGTGGTCGTACGCGGTGCGGCTGAGGTCCTTGCTGCTCACGGTTATCGGGTCCTCACGGTTATCGGGTTCCCCACATGTAGGTCTGCTTCTTGAGCTTCAGATAGACGAAGCTCTCGGTGGAGCGCACTCCGGGCAGGGACCGGATGCGTTTGTTGATGACGTCCAGCAGGTGGTCGTCGTCCTCGCAGACGATCTCGGCGAGGATGTCGAACGAGCCCGCGGTCATCACCACGTACTCGACTTCCGACATGTCAGTCAGCGCGTCCGCGATCGACTCGACATCGCCCTCGACGTTGATCCCGACCATCGCCTGCCGACGGAAGCCCACGGTGAGCGGGTCCGTGACGGCGACGATCTGCATCACGCCCTGGTCCAGCAGCTTCTGGACGCGCTGTCGCACGGCCGCCTCGGAGAGGCCGACGGCCTTGCCGATCGCGGCGTACGGCCTCCGGCCGTCCTCCTGGAGCTGCTGAATGATGGCGAGGGAGACGGCATCCAGCGTAGGGGTGCCGTTCCTGGACTCGCGGGACGAGTCCCTCTGGTCTGCGCTTCGACTGGCCACGACCTCACTGTGCACGAGGTCTCGACAGTTTTGCAACCCCCGAGCGATGAAATTCGTTGTTTCGACGACCGTTACTTGCGGATTTCGCAGGAGTGATGGCGGTGGGGGTGTTGAAAACGTGGGTCAGCCGACTAGGGTTGGGGTGTCTCAGTGACTGGACAGCCGAACCGGCTGGTCAGGCTGGACAGCTCGAACCCTCGAATCAGATCAGGAGGCCGGCAGTGAGCACCGAGCTGCGTCGTCTGCGCAACTACATCGACGGTGAGTTCCGGGACGCCGCCGACGGACGGACCACCGACGTGGTCAACCCCGCGACGGGCGAGGCGTACGCGACCGCGCCGCTGTCCGGCCAGGCGGACGTGGACGCCGCGATGGCAGCCGCCGCCGCGGCCTTCCCGGCCTGGCGCGACACCACCCCCGCCGAGCGGCAGAAGGCCCTCCTGAAGATCGCGGACGCGTTCGAGGAGCGCGCCGAGGAACTGATCGCGGCCGAGGTGGAGAACACGGGCAAGCCGACCGGGCTCACCCGCTCCGAGGAGATCCCGCCGATGGTCGACCAGATCCGCTTCTTCGCGGGTGCGGCCCGGATGCTCGAGGGCCGCTCGGCCGGCGAGTACATGGACGGGATGACCTCGATCATCCGCCGCGAGCCGGTCGGCGTCTGCGCGCAGGTGGCGCCGTGGAACTACCCGATGATGATGGCCGTATGGAAGTTCGCCCCGGCCATCGCCGCGGGCAACACCGTGGTGCTGAAGCCGTCGGACACGACCCCGGCCTCCACCGTCCTGATCGCCGACATCATGGGCTCGATCCTCCCCAAGGGCGTCTTCAACGTCATCTGCGGCGACCGTGAGACCGGCCGCCAGATGGTCGAGCACGAGACCCCGGCGATGGCCTCCATCACCGGCTCCGTGCGCGCCGGCATGTCCGTCGCCGAGTCCGCCTCCAAGGACCTCAAGCGGGTCCACCTGGAGCTGGGCGGCAAGGCCCCGGTCGTCGTCTTCGAGGACAGCGACATCGCGAAGGCTGTCGAGGACATCTCGGTCGCGGGCTACTTCAACGCAGGCCAGGACTGCACGGCCGCCACCCGCGTCCTCGTCCAGGAGTCCATCCACGACGAGTTCGTGGCCGCGCTCGCCAAGGCCGCGTCCGAGACCAAGACCGGTCAGCCGGACGACGAGGACGTCCTCTTCGGCCCGCTGAACAACCCCAACCAGCTCAAGCAGGTCGCCGGCTTCATCGAGCGGCTGCCCGCCCACGCCAAGGTCGAGGCCGGCGGCCACCGGGTCGGCGAGGAGGGCTACTTCTTCGCCGCGACCGTCGTCTCGGGCCTCAAGCAGGACGACGAGATCATCCAGAACGAGGTCTTCGGCCCGGTCATCACCGTCCAGTCCTTCACCGACGAGGACCAGGCCGTCGAGTGGGCCAACGGCGTCGAGTACGCCCTCGCCTCCTCGGTGTGGACCAAGGACCACGGCCGTGCGATGCGCATGTCCAAGAAGCTCGACTTCGGCTGCGTGTGGATCAACACCCACATCCCGCTGGTCGCCGAGATGCCCCACGGCGGCTTCAAGAAGTCCGGCTACGGCAAGGACCTGTCGGCGTACGGCTTCGAGGACTACACGCGCATCAAGCACGTGATGACGTCCCTGGACTCCTGAGCCCCGGCGGCTTCGCCGCACCACGACCTCGGCCCCGGACGGGTTCACCTCCCCGTCCGGGGCCGAGGTGTCTGTCGTAGGGCTGTTCTGTCGTACGGCCCCGCTCTCGCCGTACGGCTGCTGATCGACAAGGTGTCGGGTCCGGACCGGCGGGCTCGACGCAGCGTCGATTGTCGGCGCGCGGGCGTTCGCGGCATCCTTCCTGGGTGCCCCAGACCCCCTCCCGTAAGCCCCCGTTGTCCCGTCGTTCCCTGCTGCGCGCGCTGGGCGGCACCGCCGCGCTCGGTGCGCTGGCCGGCTGCGGAGTGCCCGCCGCCTACGTCCAGCCCGGCGACCGTGCCGTGGCCGACGAGTCCGCCGCCGACCGGAAGCTGACCTGGGCGAACTGGCCGCTCTACATCGACACCGACGACCACGACCCGAACAAGCGCCCCACGCTGGACGCCTTCGAGAAGCGCACCGGGATCTCCGTCGACTACACCGAGGAGATCAACGACAACGACGAGTTCTTCGGCAAGATCAGCCCCGCGCTGATGAACCACCAGTCCACCGGCCGCGACCTGATCGTCATCAGCGACTGGATGTGCGCGCGGTTCGTGCGGCTCGGCTGGGTGCAGCGGATGGACCGTGCCCACCAGCCGAACGTGGCGCAGCACCTCGACCCGCTGCTCCGCTCGCCCGCCTTCGACCCGGGCCGCCGGTTCACGGTGCCCTGGCAGTCGGGCATCACCGGCATCGCGTACAACCACAAGAAGCTCGGCCGCGAGATACGCCAGGTGTCGGACCTGTGGGCGAAGGACCTCAAGGGCCGCGTGACCCTGCTGTCCGGCCTGGACGAGTCGTTCGCGCTGCTGATGCAGGGCAACGGCGTCGACATCACGAAGTGGACGGCGGACGACTTCCACCGGGTCTGCGACCAGGTGGAGCGGGAGGTCCACCGGGGCCAGATCCGCCGCTTCACCGGCAACGACTACACCAAGGACCTGGTCAGCGGCGACGTCCTGGCCTGCCAGGCGTACTCCGGTGACGTCATCCAGCTCCAGGCCGACAACCCCGACATCCGCTTCGTCGTACCGGAGTCGGGCGCGGAGCTGTGGTCGGACTCCCTGATGATCCCCAACCGGGCCCGCCACAAGGCCAACGCGGAACGGCTGGTCGACTACTACTACACCCCCGAGGTCGCGGCTGGTCTCGCCGCTTGGGTCAACTACGTCTGCCCGGTCCCGGCCGCCAAGGAGGTGCTGGCCGCGGCCAAGGACAAGGACACCGCCGCCCTGGCCGAGAACCCGCTGATCTTCCCCGACAGCACCATGCGCAAGCGGCTCGCCGTCGCCCGTGACATAACGTCCACCGAGCGCGTGGAGTTCGCCCGGCGCTGGAACCGGATCGTGGGGCTGTAACACGCGCTCCCCGGGTGCTTCCCGAGCCCCGTGTCGCGCTGCTCGCAAAGCCCGTTGACCCGTGTGAACGCCCTGGTCGGCACACGTGGGAGACGACATGACAGCAAATCGCCCTTGGGGCAAGGCCGTGGTCATCGGCGGCAGTTACGCGGGGCTGGTGACCGCCCGGGTGCTGGCCGACTTCTTCCGGGAGGTCGTCCTCGTGGAACGCGACGCCGTCGACGAGGACACCGGAACCCATCCCGGCGCCCCGCAGGGCTACCACGCGCACGCGATGCTGGCCCGGGGCGGCCAGATCCTGGAGCGGCTCTTCCCGGGCCTGCGCGAGGAGTTGCGCGGCGAGGGCGCGCCGGTCTTCGACTACGGGGAGGGGATCGATTTCCTGCTGCCCGCGGGACTCGCGCCTCGCAAGAGCACGGGCATCAGGATCCAGACGTTCACTCGCCACGAGCTGGAACGCCGGCTGCGCCGCAAGGTGCTCGTCCGGCCCGAGGTCGCGCTGCTGCCGTCCACCCGGTGCGCGGGCCTGACCCGGGACGCCTCGGGACGGGTGAGCGGGGTGACCTGCCAAGGGCAGGACGACGAGCCCTACGAGGTGGCCGCCGACCTGGTGGTCGACGCCTCCGGCCGGTCCAGCGCGCTGGCGGACTGGCTGGGCGCGATGGGGGTCGCCGTCCCGCCGAAGCGGACCGTGAAGGCCAAGGTCACGTACACGTCGATGAACTTCGACCGGCCCGCGGAGGACCACCCGACCCACCCGGACTACTACGTCGCGTACCAGATGCTGTTCGCGCCCACCGTGCCCCGGGCGGGCGTCATGCTGGCCGTCGAACGGAACCGCTGGACGTGCTCGCTGTTCGGCTTCGAGGACCAGCCGCCGACCGACGACAAGGGCTACCTGGCCTTCGCGGAGAGCCTGGACAACCCGCGCCTGGCCCAGCAGATCAGCCGGCGCAGCGTCCAGGAGTCCACCCACCGCTACACCAACGTCGACAACCAGTGGCGTCCCTACCACGCCGTCCGGAACTGGCCGGACCGGCTGATCGCCGTCGGCGACGCCGTCTGCGTCTTCAACCCCGTCTACGGCCAGGGCCTGACGGTGGCCGCGATGGAGGCGGAGGTGCTGCACCGGATGCTGGCGGCCCGCCGCCGGTCCGGGCAGCAACTGGACGGTCTGGCCGGCGGCTTCCAGAAGAAGCTGGGCCGACTGCTGCTGGGCCCGTGGACGCTGTCCACCAACTCGGACCTGATGTGGAACCCCGAACGCCAGCCGCTCGCCGCGCGCTTCGCCCACTGGTACAACACGCGGCTGTTCCGGGTGGCGGTGCAGGACGCGGACGTGTGGTCGGCGTTCGTGCGGGTGGTCAACATGGTGGCCTCCCCGGCCCTGCTGTTCCACCCGGCGGTGGCCGTGAAGGTGCTGAACCCGTGGCGCGGGCGGTTTTGAACGCGTTCAAACACTGGCGTACGCTCCTCCCATGAGCGACAGTGCCGCCCTGCTCAAGGGCATCCGCGTGTGGCTGGTCTTCTTCGTCGTGTGCCTCGTGCTCAGCGGGGCCACCGCCTTTCCGCTGGTGCACGAACTACGGTGGACGGAGAGCGCGTTGCGGGCGCTCTCAGTGCCCGACCGTCTGCCGGGGCTGATGGACTGGATCTCGCGGGTGCGGGTCGGACTCGACACCGTCGACGCCAAGTACCCGTTCGTGCTCTACGGCACGGACTGGCTGGCCTTCGCCCATCTCGTCATCGCCGTCGCCTTCTACGGGCCGTTCCGCGACCCCGTCCGCAACATCTGGGTGATCGAGTTCGGGATGATCGCCTGCGCCGGGATCATCCCGCTCGCGCTGATCTGCGGCCCGGTCCGCGGGATCCCCTTCTGGTGGTCGGTGATCGACATGTCCTTCGGGTTCTTCGGGGTCATCCCGCTGTACGTCGTACGGAAGAAGATCAAGCGGCTGGAACAGCTGACCGCGCCGTCCGCATCCGCCGCCGCGGCCGTGGCCGTCAGCGGTTGAAGGCGGGATAGGCGAAGCGCTGGGCGGTGGCCAGGCCGTCGCCCTTGGCGTCCGTGGAGTTCACCGAGTAGACGAGGGTGCGGGACAGGTCGGGGGTGGCCGCGATCACCGTGGCGTAGCCCGGCCGCGACCCGGTCTTGCCCCAGATCACCTTGCCGTTCAGCTCGAACCGCTCCAGCCCCGCGCCGTACCGTGCCCCCGGCACGTCGGGGAGCGTGAACATCTCCTTCAGCTGCGGCTCGGGCACGACCCGGCCGCGGAACAGACCCACCAGCAGCCGCTCCAGGTCCGCGGTCGTGGAGATCAGGTCCCCGGCCGCCCAGCGGTCGGACATGTTCCAGTCGGTCACGTCGACCAGCTTGCCGTCGATCCAGTCGTAGCCCCGGTTGTGCGGTCCGTGGATACGGGGGTCCGCGCCGACGGGGAACGAGGAGTCCCGCATGCCGAGCGGCCGGAAGATCCGCAACTCGGCCTGGTGCGCGTACGAGTCCCCGGTCACCTTCTCTATGAGCATGCCGAGCACGGTGTAGTGGATGTTGTCGTACACCTGATGGGTGCCGGGCGCGTACTGAGGGCCCTGGGCGACCGAGGACGCGACGACCTGCTCGGGCGTCAGCGTCTCGAAGCGGTGCGGGTAGCCGTCCTCGACCGTGTCCCCGAGGGACATACCCGAGTGCAGTCCGCTGGTGTAGTTCAGCAACTGCCGTACGGTGATGGGGCTGAAGTCCTTGGTGAGCAGGTCCGGCAGATACTGCTGCACGGTGCCGTCGAGGTCGATGCGGCCCTCCGCGGCCAGTTGCAGCACGAGCGCCGCGGTGACCACCTTCGTCACCGAACCGGCCCGGAAGCGCGCGTTCTCCAGCGCCGGCGCCCCGCTCCGGACGTCCCGCACCCCGGCCGTACCGCGCCAGCTCCCGTCGCCGCCGACGCGCAGCAGCGCGGCGGTCGCGGTGTGGTCGGGGAGTCCGGCGATCGCGGCGGCGAGGGCGTCGGAGTCCGGGCCGGCCGTCGTGACCTGCCCGGACACCGTCTTCGTGGGCGCGGCGAACGCGGGGGCGGCGGCCAGCGGGCCGGCGGTCAGCGCGAGGACGAGTCCGGCGGCCAGGAGGACGGGTCGGCTGCCGCGGCGCATGGGCTGCTCCTTGGGGAGGATCGGAAGATCGCGGTGAAGTACGTGATCATCCTCTGCCGCCCGCCCGCTGCCCGGATCGTCACTGAGGAGGGTGTACGACCCCGGCCGCTCCCTGATCAACGACCCTTGTATGCCGAGGAGTTGTCGGGGCCCGCCCCCTAGGGGACGGCTAGGCGCCGTTGCGCAGCGCGTGCAGGGTGTCGATGCGGTTCGTCGTGATGGAGTCGACGCCCAGGTCGAGCAGGCGGCGCATGGTGCGGCGGGTGTCCGGGGTCCACACGGACAGCAGGTACCCGTCGTGGTGGATGCGCGCGCTCAGGTTCCGGTCGACCAGGGAGAAGCGGTAGTTGAGCCAGCGAGGGCGGATCGCGTCCAGCAGGGCGGGCCGGGGCGGGGCGAGGGTCGTCCAGGTCAGGGCGATCTCGGCGGCCGGGTCGGCGGCCCGGACGGCGAGCATGGCATCGGCGTACGCGCAGTAGTACACGCGCTCCCGGGCCCCGCTCTCCCGGACCACGTCCATGATCCGCTGGACCGTGCGGCGGTCGACCCGCCCGCACAGGTCCAGCATCACCCGGCTGCCGTCCGTCGCCGCCAGCGCCTCCGCCAGCGTCGGCACACCGCCCGCCGTGAGCCCGCGCACCTCCTCGGCGGACAGAGCGCCGAGCGGCCGGTCGATCTCCCACAGCCGCTTCAGCGTCTCGTCGTGCAGCAGTACGGGGACGCCGTCACGGGTGAGCCGTACGTCGATCTCGACCGCGTCCGCGCCCTGTACGAGCGCGGAACGCAGCGAGCCGACGGTGTTCTCACGGAGGCGGTAGGGGTCGCCGCGATGGGCCACGGCGGTCACGGTCTGCATGGCCCCCATTGTGGCGGGGGAGCGGGGGTGAGCTGGGCGCAGGTGTCAGCGGGCGAGCCAGGCGGTGGTGTACGTGTCGATCTCCCCGGAGATCCGGGCCTTGCCCGCCGGGTCCAGGAAGGACGCCTCCACGGCGTTCTTGGCGAGGTCGGCCACGCCCCGCTCGTCCAGGTCGAGGAGGCGGGCGGCGACCGCGTACTCGTTGTTCAGGTCGGTGCCGAACATCGGCGGGTCGTCGGAGTTGATCGTGACCAGCACCCCGGCCTCGACGAACTCCTTGATCGGGTGCTCGTCCAGCGTGCGCACCGCGCGCGTGGCGATGTTCGAGGTCGGGCAGACCTCCAGCGGGATGCGGTGCTCGGCGAGGTGGGCGAGCAGCCGGGGGTCCTGGGCCGAGCTGGTGCCGTGCCCGATGCGCTCCGCGCGCAGCTCGGTCAGCGCGTCCCACACGGTCTGCGGGCCGGTCGTCTCCCCGGCGTGCGGAACGGAGCGCAGGCCCGCGGCGATGGCCTGGTCGAAGTACGGCTTGAACTGCGGCCGGTCCACGCCGACCTCGGGTCCGCCGAGCCCGAACGACACCAGGCCCTCCGGGCGGACCCGGTCCTCGGTCGCGAGCCGCACCGTCTCCTCGGCCGACTGGAGTCCGGCCTCGCCGGGAATGTCGAAGCACCAGCGCAGTACGGTCCCGAACTCGGCCTCGGCCGACTTCCGGGCGTCCTCGATCGCGTCCATGAAGGCCCGCTCGTCGATGCCGCGGCGGGTGGAGGAGAACGGGGTGATGGTCAGCTCGGCGTACCGCACCTGCTGCCGGGCCAGGTCGCGGGCCACCTCGTAGGTGAGCAGCCGGACGTCCTCCGGGGTGCGGATGAGGTCGACGACCGAGAGGTAGACCTCGACGAAGTGCGCGAAGTCCGTGAAGGTGAAGTACCGGGCGAGGGCCTCGGGGTCGGTGGGGACCTTGGAGTCGGGGTGGCGGGCGGACAGTTCCGAGACGATGCGCGGGGAGGCGGAGCCTACGTGGTGGACGTGCAGTTCGGCCTTGGGCAGTCCGGCGATGAAGGCGCGCAGGTCGTGGTCGGTCAAGGGTTCCTCCCCGGGAACGGCGCCCGCGGACCGTGGTCCGTGATCCGGGCGCGGGTGATCGGCTGATCGATGACTGCCGGTCATCGTAGGCCCTGGCTCAGGCCCCGGGCCGGGGTGCCCGGGAGCCTCGCCGTAGCATGGCGGGACATTCTGCAGAGGGGGCCAGTCATGTCCGACGAGGTGTCGCAGCCGGGGCCTGCCGATGCGCCGTGGCCGGGCTCGGTCCACGACCAGCAGACGGTGACGTCGCTGCCCGCGGCCACTGATGTCCCCCCGGCCTGGGCCCCTCCGGCCGCCTCCGGCAACCCCTTCGCTTCGCCCGCGGCCCCGGGTGTCCTGCCCCAGGCCGCTGCCGTGCCTCCGCCGCCCATCGCACCCGACGGCCCCGGGCAGGTGCCGTACGGCTACCCGGGCGGACCGGCGCCGTACGGCTATGCCTATCCGGCCCAGGCGGCGCAGCCGCCGTACGGCTCGGGCGGTGTCCCCTCCTACCCGGCCGGGAACGGCTACGGCTACGGCTGGCCCGGTATGCAGCAGATGCCGAGCAACGGCATGGGCACGGCCTCCCTGGTGCTCGGCATCCTGTCGGCGGTCGGCTTCATAATCTGGCCGGTGGCCCTGGTGCTGGGCATCCTGTCGGTGATCTTCGGCGCGCTCGGCCGCGGCAGGGCGAGCCGCGGCGAGGCCACGAACCCCGGCGTGGCCCTGGCCGGCCTCATCTGCGGCGCGGCAGGCATCGTCCTGGTCCTGCTCCTGTTCGCCGCGATCATCGCGTTCCGCCTCTGATCCGGTCGGCGAAGCGGGGCCCCTTTCGCGGCCGGAGCCCCGCAGGGCTACGCCCCCGCCAGCCTTTCCCGTGCCTCCATCAGCGCGAAGCCCAGCAGGTTGGGGCCCTTCCAGCGCTCCGGGTCCGACGCGGCCTCGTCGTCCGCGGTGAGGCCGATGCCCCACACGCGGTCCACCGGGCTCGCCTCCACCAGCACCCGGTCGCCGCTGCCCAGCAGGAACTCCCGCAGGTCGTCGTGCGCGGCGAACTTGTGGACGCTGCCCTGGGCCACGATCTCGAAGCGCTCCCGCTCCCATATGGCCTCGTCGAAGTCGCGGACCAGCCGCCCCGCCTTCTTGGCCTCGGCGGGATGCACGGCGGCCAGCACCCGGCGCTCCGCCTCCGCGTCCCTGAACAGGCGCGCCTTACCGGCCATCATCCAGTGCTCTGCCGTCGCGTAGGAGACGCCGTCCACTACGAAGGGTGACGGCCACCACTGGCTCAGACAGCTCGCGCCGATCCGGCCGTCCGGCCTCGGCCGGTGCCCCCAGAAGTGAAGGTATTTGATCCGGGCACCCGCCCGAACCTCTCTGATCAGGGACTCCACCCCGTCGATCTTGCCCATGCACGCGAGTGTGGCACGCACCACTGACACTCCGTCCGGCCTTTTCCCTCTCGACTCGACACCTGGTCGACAGATTCCGTCGCGTAACCAAAAGGCAACAACGGAATCACTTGTTGGAGTCCCATTGCTCTGTCAGGATCGGCACTCAAATCGAGCTGGAGCTACGCCACCCACCCCCCGGGACGGGCGAACGGCGGAGGAGAGCGACATGCATAAACCGGGCACCGCCACCCCGGAACGATTCCCCGCGCAGGAGCGCTTCGCCGAGGGCGCGCAATACATCGCGGGCCGTCTGACGAAGGGCACCTCCGGCCGTACCCATGCAGTGGTCGACCCCGCGACCGGCGCGGAGGTGTACACCTACGAGCTGGCCGGCACGCAGGACGTCGACGCGGCCGTGGCCGCCGCGCGCGACGCCTTCCCCGGCTGGTCCTCGCTGACCCCCGGCGAGCGCTCCGACGCGCTGCACCGGTTCGCTGCCGTGCTCGCCGACCGTGCCGAGGACTTCGCCCGCGCGGAGTCCCTCCAGTGCGGCAAGCCGCTGAAGCTCACCCGCGAGTTCGACGTGCCGGGAACCATCGACAACATCGCGTTCTTCGCCGGGGCCGCCCGGCACCTGCAGGGGCAGTCCGCCGGTGAGTACTCCGGCGACCACACGTCCTACGTCCGCCGCGAGCCGATCGGTGTCGTCGGGTCCATCGCGCCCTGGAACTACCCGCTGCAGATGGCCGCCTGGAAGATCCTCCCGGCGATCGCCGCGGGCAACACCATCGTGCTCAAGCCCGCCGAGCTGACCCCGCTCACCTCGCTGATGTTCGCCCAGGCCGCCACGGACGCCGGGATCCCGGACGGCGTGATCAACACCGTCACCGGGACCGGGAGGGAGGCCGGTGAGCACCTCGTCGGGCACCCCGATGTCGCCATGACCTCCTTCACCGGGTCCACCGGCGTCGGCAAGCGGGTCGCCGAGGTCGCCACGGCCACCGTCAAGCGGCTCCACCTGGAGCTGGGCGGCAAGGCGCCCTTCGTCGTCTTCGACGACGCCGACCTGGACGCCGCCGTGAACGGGGCCGTCGCCGGTGCGCTCATCAACACCGGGCAGGACTGCACGGCCGCCACGCGCGCGTACGTGCAACGGCCGCTCTACGAGGAGTTCCTGCTGAAGACGGCCGCCCTCATGGCGAGCGTCCGGCTCGGCGACCCCTTCGCGCCCGGCACCGACCTCGGCCCGCTGATCTCGCACGTCCAGCGCGACCGCGTCGCCGGCTTCGTGGACCGTGCGCGTGCCTACGCGCGCGTGCTGACCGGCGGCGAGGCTCCCCAGGGTGACCTCAAGGACGGCGCCTACTACCGGCCGACGCTGATCGCCGACGCCCCGCAGGACAGCGAGGTCGTGCAATCGGAGATCTTCGGCCCGGTCCTGGTCGTCCTGCCGTTCGACAGTGACGACGAGGGCATCCGGCTGGCCAACGACACCCCGTACGGCCTCGCCGCCTCCGCGTGGACGGGCAACGTCTACCGCGCGAACCGCGCCACCCGCGAGATCAAGGCGGGCTGTGTGTGGATCAACGACCACATCCCGATCATCAGCGAGATGCCGCACGGCGGCTACAAGGCCTCTGGCTTCGGCAAGGACATGTCGGCGTACTCATTCGAGGAGTACACGCAGGTCAAGCACGTCATGTTCGACAATACTGCGGTCGCCCGCAAGGACTGGCACCGCACGATCTTCGGGGACCGGTAGCAGACCCTCACCGGCTGCCGCCGGATGCGACGACAAGGCCCGTGACCAGGCCGACCCATCCCTCCCGTCCCTCCCGAAAGGGCACCACGCGCATGGAGCAGTACGAGCCCGACCGCCTGACACCGGTCGAACTGGCCGCCATACGCCGCAGCTTCCGAAGCGGCAGGGCCGCGATGACCCGCCGTTCGCTGCTGCGCGCCTCCGCGGGCGGCGCGCTCGCCGTCGGCGGACTCGGGGCCCTGAGCGGCTGCGGCATCCCCGCGGCGGCCAAGACCCAGGGCGGTGTGTCCGCCGACGACCACTCGGCCAAGGAGAAGGCCGTCAACTTCTCCAACTGGCCCGAGTACATCGACGTGGACGACAAGGGCAAGAGCCACCCCACGCTCGACGCGTTCGCCAAGCAGACCGGTATCAGGGTCAAGTACACCGAGGACATCAACGACAACGACGAGTTCTTCGGCAAGATCCAGCCGCAGCTCGCCGCGGGCCAGGACACCGGCCGCGACCTGATCGTCCTCACCGACTGGCTGGCCGCCCGGATGATCCGGCTCGGGTACGTCCAGAAACTGGACCCGTCCAACCTGCCGCACGCCTTCGCCAACCTGTCGGACCAGTTCCGCGCCCCCGACTGGGACCCGGGGCGGGCGTACTCGTACCCCTGGCAGGGCATCTCGACCGTCATCGCGTACAACAAGAAGGCGCTCGACGGCATCGAGGTGAAGTCGGTCTCCGACCTGCTGGACAACCCGAAGCTCAAGGGCCGGGTCGGTTTCCTCACGGAGATGCGGGACAGCATCGGCATGACCATGCTCGACATGGGCAAGGACCCGGCGAAGTTCAGCGACGACGACTTCGACGCGGTGATCGCCCGCCTGCAGAAGGCCGTCGACAAGGGCCAGATCCGCCGCTTCACCGGCAACGACTACACGTCCGACCTGAGCAAGGGCGACTTCGCCGCGTGCATCGCCTGGGCCGGCGACGTCGTCCAGCTCCAGGCGGACAGCCCGGACGTCGGCTACGTCATTCCCGACAGCGGCTACATGACGTCCACCGACAACATGCTGATCCCCAACAGGGCGCGCCACAAGACGAACGCCGAGCGGCTCATCGACTACTTCTTCGAGCCCGAGCCGGCCGCCGAACTCGCCGCCTACATCAACTATGTGAGTCCGGTCGCGGGCGTGAAGCCCTATCTGGCCAAGATCGACAAATCGGCGGCGAACAACCCGCTGATCGTGCCCGACAAGGCCATGCAGGCCAGGTCCCATGCCTTCCGCTCGCTGAGCTCGAAGGAAGAGACGGCCTACCAGCAGAAGTTCTCCAAGCTCACAGGGGCGTGACGACGACGATGACGACGACAGACAACAGCGGCGACGTCCGCCTCACCGGTATCGGCAAGACCTACGGTTCCTTCACCGCCGTACACCCGCTCGACCTGACCGTGCCGCAGGGCTCCTTCTTCGCCCTGCTCGGCGCCTCCGGCTGCGGCAAGACCACCACCCTGCGCATGATCGCGGGCCTGGAGGAGCCGACGAGCGGCACCGTGCGCCTCGGCGAGCAGGACGTCACGCACCTGCCGCCGTACAAGCGGCCGGTGAACACCGTGTTCCAGTCCTACGCCCTCTTCCCGCACCTCGACATCTTCGAGAACGTCGCCTTCGGCCTGCGCCGGCGCGGCATCAAGAGCGTGAAGAAGCAGGTCGAGGAGATGCTGGAGCTGGTCCAGCTCGGCGAGCAGGCGCGCAAGAAGCCGCACCAGCTCTCCGGCGGCCAGCAGCAGCGCGTCGCCGTCGCCCGCGCGCTCATCAACCACCCCAAGGTGCTCCTGCTCGACGAGCCGCTCGGCGCCCTCGACCTGAAGCTGCGCCGCCAGATGCAGCTGGAGCTCAAGCGCATCCAGACCGAGGTCGGCATCACCTTCATCCACGTCACGCACGACCAGGAGGAGGCCATGACCATGGCCGACACGGTCGCCGTGATGAACGCGGGCCGCGTCGAGCAGCTCGGCTCGCCCGCCGACCTGTACGAGAACCCGCAGACCACCTTCGTCGCGAACTTCCTCGGCACCTCCAACCTCATCGAGGCCGAGGTCGACTCCAGGAGCGGCGGCGACATCGTGCTCAAGGCGGGCGGCGGCAAGCTGGTGCTGCCCGAGGCGCGCTGCAGCGCCCCGACGACGACCGGCGGCAAGGTGCTGGTCGGCATCCGCCCGGAGAAGATCTCGCTCACCCACGCCGACGACGCGGGGGAGATCCCGGAGGGCCGCAACCGCCTCACCGGCAAGATCGCGGACGCGAGTTTCATCGGCGTCTCCACGCAGTACGTGATCGACAGCCCGGTCTGTGACGAACTCGCGGTCTACGTCCAGAACGTCGAGCGCGACGGCCGGCTCGTCCCCGGCGCCGACGTCGTCCTGCACTGGAACCCGGCGCACACCTTCGGCCTGGACGCGGCGCAGGACATCGACGCCGGCGTGGAGACGGTCGGGGAAGAGGCCGCCTGATGACGACGATCACCAAGGCCGATGCGCCCGTCGCGGCGCCGGCCCCCGAGACGAAGCCCCCGCGGAGGCGCGGCAGATTCACGCCGTACTGGCTGCTGCTCCCCGGCATGCTGTGGCTGATCGTCTTCTTCGCGCTGCCGATGATCTACCAGGCCTCCACGTCCGTGCAGACGGGTTCCCTGGAGCAGGGCTACAAGGTCACCTGGCACTTCGTCACCTACTGGAACGCGCTGTCCGAGTACTGGCCGCAGTTCCTGCGCTCCGTCTTCTACGCCGCCGCCGCGACCGTGCTGTGTCTGCTGCTCGGCTACCCGCTGGCGTACATGATCGCCTTCCGCGCGGGCCGGTGGAAGAACCTGATCATGATCCTGGTGATCGCGCCGTTCTTCACCAGCTTCCTGATCCGCACCCTGGCCTGGAAGACGATCCTCGCCGACAACGGCCCGGTCGTGCACACCCTCAACTCGCTGCACATCCTGGACCTGACCAACTTCCTCGGCTGGACGGCCGGCGACCGCGTCCTCGCCACCCCGCTCGCGGTGGTGTGCGGACTGACGTACAACTTCCTGCCGTTCATGATCCTGCCGCTCTACACCTCGCTGGAGCGGATCGACGGGCGGCTGCACGAGGCGGCCGGCGACCTGTACGCCAAGCCGTGGACCACCTTCCGCAAGGTCACCTTCCCGCTGTCGATGCCGGGCGTGGTCTCGGGCACGCTGCTCACCTTCATTCCGGCGGCCGGTGACTACGTCAACGCCGAACTGCTCGGCTCCACCGACACCCGCATGATCGGAAACGTCATCCAGACGCAGTTCCTGCGCATTCTGGACTATCCGACGGCGGCTGCACTCTCCTTCATTCTCATGGCCGCGATCCTGCTCATGGTCACGGTCTACATCCGCCGGTCCGGGACGGAGGATCTGGTCTAAATGCCCTTCGTCACCTGGCTCAAGCGCCGTCTCGTCGTCATCGCGGGACTCCTGACGCTCGCTTATCTTCTGCTGCCCAACGTCATCGTCACGGTGTTCTCCTTCAACAAGCCGAAGGGGCGCTTCAACTACGAGTGGCAGCAGTTCTCCATAGCGGCCTGGAAGGACCCGTGCGGGGTCGCCGACATGTGCGGCTCGCTGTCCATCAGCCTCCAGATCGCGATCTGGGCGACGCTCGGCGCGACCGTCCTCGGCACGATGATCGCCTTCGCGCTGGTCCGCTACCGGTTCCGCGCGCGCGGCGCCGTCAGCTCGCTGATCTTCCTGCCGATGGCGATGCCCGAGGTCGTCATGGCCGCCTCGCTGCTCACCCTGTTCCTCAACATGGGCGCCCAGCTCGGCTTCATGACGATCCTGATCGCGCACATCATGTTCTGCCTCAGCTTCGTCGTCACCGCGGTCAAGGCGCGCGTGATGTCGATGGACCCGCGCCTGGAGGAGGCCGCCCGGGACCTGTACGCCGGCCCCGTGCAGACCTTCCTGCGGGTCACCCTGCCGATCGCGGCACCCGGAATCGCGGCGGGCGCGCTGCTGTCCTTCGCGCTCTCCTTCGACGATTTCATCATCACCAATTTCAACGCGGGCTCGACCGTCACCTTCCCCATGTTCGTCTGGGGTTCGGCGCAGCGCGGAACGCCCGTTCAGATCAATGTCATCGGTACGGCCATGTTCCTCGTCGCCGTACTGTTCGTCCTGGTCTCGATGTTCATCACCAATCGCCGTAACAATCAAAAGGCATAAGCCTTTCAGGAAAGTCCTCGTAGGGAGTTGAAATCATGGCCCCAAGCGCCATGAGTCGTGGCAAAGACAACTGGATCTCCTCTCTTTCCGAAGCCCAGCCGGTCCCGTACTGGCTGGAAGACCCCGGCAAGCCACCCGCCGAGCCCGCGCTCACCGGCACCGACACCTGCGACCTGCTGGTCGTCGGCGGCGGCTACAGCGGACTGTGGACCGCGCTCAACGCGAAGGAGCGCGACCCGCAGCGCGACGTGGTCCTGCTGGAAGGCCGCGAGGTGGGCTGGGCCGCCTCCGGCCGCAACGGCGGCTTCTGCGCCGCCTCCCTCACCCACGGCCTGCCCAACGGCCTCACCCGCTGGCCCGGTGAGATCCACAAGCTGGAGGAGCTGGGCCGGCGCAACCTCGACGAGATCGAGGCGGCTGTCAGCCGGCACGGCATCGACTGCGACTTCGAGCGCACCGGCGAGATCGACGTCGCCACCGAGACCTACCAGGCCTGGGAACTGCGCGACTGGCACCGGCAGTTGGAGGAGAAGGGCCTCGCCGACGGCATCGAGTTCCTGGACGCCGACACCGTGCGCGAGCAGGTCAACTCGCCCACCTTCGAGGCGGGCCTGTGGGACCGCCGGGGCGTGGCCATGCTGCACCCCGCCAAGCTGGCCTGGGGCCTGAAGCAGGCGTGCATCAGGCTCGGCGTCCGCGTGTACGAGCACACGCCCGCGCTCACTTTGAAGCAGTACGGCGCCGGGATGGCCGTACGCACCCCGTACGGCTCGGTCCGCGCCCGCCAGGTCGCGCTCGGCACGAACATCTTCCCGAGCCTGCTGCGGCGCCTGCGCTCGTACACCGTCCCGGTCTACGACTACGCGCTGATGACCGAGCCGCTCAGCGACGGGCAGCTCGCGGACATCGGCTGGAAGAACCGCCAGGGGCTCGGCGACTCGGCCAACCAGTTCCACTACTTCCGGCTGTCCGCCGACAACCGGATCCTGTGGGGCGGGTACGACGCGATCCACCACTACGGCGGCCGGGTGCGCGCCGAGTACGACGACCGCCCGGAGACCTACGCCAAGCTCGCGGGCCACTTCTTCGCCTGCTTCCCGCAGCTGGAGGGCGTCCGCTTCACGCACGCCTGGGGCGGTGCCATCGACACCTGCTCCCGCTTCTCGGCGTTCTTCGGCACCGCCCACCAGGGGAAGGTGGCGTACGCGGCGGGCTACACCGGCCTCGGCGTCGGCGCGACCCGCTTCGGCGCCGACGTGATGCTGGACCTGCTGGAGGGGGAGCGCACCGAGCGGACGGAGCTGGAGATGGTCCGCAAGAAGCCGCTGCCGTTCCCGCCGGAGCCCTTCGCCTGGACGGGCATCGCCCTCACCAAGTGGTCCCTGGCCCGCGCGGACACCCACGGGGGCCGCCGGAACCTGTGGCTGCGCACGATGGACCGGCTGGGGCTGGGCTTCGACAGCTGAGCCGAGCCGATCCGTTTACCCGGTCCTTATGGCTGAGTCAAGCCACGAGTTTCCGGAACATGACCTTGCTGCTGGATTCCGGCGTACTTGAAGCACGGGCCTCGCCGGGAGGCACCGACTTCCACTTCGGATCAGCAGGAGAAGATCATGACTCGCATCACCCGCAAGAACGACGGCTCGCGTCCCAAGCGCCGCCTGGGTCTGGCGACGGCGGTGGCCTCCGCCGCCGTCGTCGCCGGAGGCGTCATGCTGCCGGCCGCGGTCGCCACGGCGGCCCCGATGCACCAGCCGTCGACGGTGCGTACAGCTCCGCAGCACGACCACCACAATCGGTACTGCTGGGAGGTCACGTACACGAAGCACTGGAAGAAGCACCACGACTTCTACTGCTGGGACGACCACTACAAGTACTACTGGGACTACGACCACAACTGCTACTACGTGTGGTCGGGCCATCACCGGTTCTACTTCTGGGACTCCTACGACAACGTCTACTACTTCCACGACCACCACCATCACCAGGACCACTACTGGGACCTGCACGACGAGGACCACTGGAAGAAGGACCCCAGCCACGGGGACTGGGACTCCCACAAGTCGGACCACTCGGACCACGGGTCGTCCGACCCGGGCTCCGACAACAAGGATTCGGGCTCCGACAAGAAGGACTCCGGGTCGAGCGACTCCGGGACGACGGACCCGGGCAAGACGGACACCGGTAAGACGGACACCGGTAAGAACGACCCCGCGCAGCAGGACCAGACCCAGCAGGATCAGCCGCAGCAGGACCCGAAGCCGGGGCAGGCTGAGGAGGACCAGGCGAAGCAGGATCAGGGCCAGCAGGACCAGACCCAGCAGGAAC
>NZ_JBSFVU010000025.1:0-9527 GCF_053592475.1 Streptomyces sp. NPDC002671 | reverse complement strand
CGTCAGCAGGATCAGCCGCAGCAGGACCCGAAGCCGGGGCAGGCTGAGGAGGACCAGGCGAAGCAGGATCAGGGCCAGCAGGACCAGACCCAGCAGGATCAGCCGCAGCAGGACACCGGGGCTGGTGCCGGGACCACGACCACCGATGACGGTGCCGCGACCGACGCTGGAATGTGACCCGGGTCAGATAGAACAGGTGGCGGAACCTGCGTAATGCCGCCGGAAGGCCTCCCTCTCTCCACCTGACGCGACCGCGTCGACGAGAGGGGGGCCTTTCTGATGACTGGGGCGAAGGCGGCGGCCGTCGAATGGCCGGGCGAGCTCGGCTATTCCACCCTCGAAGTGCTCACCCGCACCCTCGATCGACCCGGCCCCGTGCCGACCGACTTCGGGGGCAGCCGGGTGGGCTTCTTCGTGCCGCCGGGCACCGCCACTCGCTGGCTCGGCACCGGCATCCGTACCGCGGAGCCCGGCAGTACCACTCCATGGGCGGCGCCGGCCCCGGCCGAGGTCACGAAGGCTCTGGACTGCCTGACGAAGCGGACGAACTGCGGCTCGTACGCGACCCATGGGACCTGGCGGGCTCTTCGGGGTCTGATGACGTGGTCGGTGAACTGCGATCGCTACTCGAAATGGGAGTTCCAGAAGAACTTCGGCGCGTACTTCGGCTGAGGCCGAGTACGGGGGACAGGGCGGTCAGCAGAACCGCGCACAGGCACCAGCTGGCCACCACGTCCAGCGGCCAGTGGTAGCCGTGCCGGACCAGCCCGTAGCCGACGCCGAAGTTGCCGACGCCGCAGCCGATGACCAGCTCACGGCGGGCGTAGACCGTGCGGAGCCAGGGGAGGAGGAGCAGGGTCGCGGAGCCGTAGGCGGCGGCTGCGGTCGCCGTGTGGCCGGAGGGGAAGAACCCGACGGCCGGGGGAAGCGCGGGAGTCCCCGGCCGGGCGGTCCAGTCCTTCAGCGGGATGATGATCGCCGGGAGCAGCACCATCAGCAGGGCCGCCGCGGCGGGCGGCAGCCACCACAGGGGCAGCCCGGCGGCCCGGCCGCGCCAGGCGGCGTACCCCGCGGTGAGCGCCAGCACAGGGACCGCGACCTGGATGTCGCCCAGATCGGAGAGCAGCCGGGAGAACCCGTCCGGACGGACCAGGGCCCGGCTCAGCCGCGCGTCCACGCGCAGCAGCGGGCCGTGGGCGACGACCTGCCAGGTGATCAGGGCGAAGACGAGGGCCGGGAGCAGGCCCAGCAGCGCGTACTTGAGGCGCGGGTCCGTTGAGGTCGACACGGAGCCCAGCTTCGCAGGTCCGGACGGAAAGGGCAGGAAGAGATGGGCTGGAAGGAGGTCGGCCGCCCCGGAACAGGGGGGATGGTTCCGAGGCGGCCGTCCGGATCGGAACGTCGCGCGCCCCGGGGGGTTTGGGGCGGCGACCGTCCGATCGGTGAGGAGATCCCGGAGCCGTCAGGCGCCGGATGTGTGCGCGAGGGCACGACCAGGTCGAAGCTGGGGAGGCCCCGGCCTGGTGCCGCCCACAGTCCCCTGTGGGCGGGGTGTATCTCTCATCTGGGTAGAACCTACGGCAGGTCAGGGCGCTTGGGCAGACGGAACGGCATCCCGTCATCCACCTCGCACACCTTCTTCACACGGCCTGCCGTAGGTGCCCGTCAGAGCCCTTTCCGGGGCTCAAGCCCTTTCCAGGGTGCGGACTTCGCTCAGATGCGCGCGAAGGCCTGCTCGATGATGTCGAGGCCCTCGTTGAGCAGGTCGTCGCCGATGACCAGCGGGGGCAGGAAGCGCAGCACGTTGCCGTAGGTGCCGCAGGTCAGGACCAGCAGGCCCTCCTGGTGGCAGGCCTTGGCGAGGGCGGCGGTGGCCTCCGGGTTCGGCTCCTTGGTGGCGCGGTCCTTGACCAGCTCGATGGCGACCATGGCGCCGCGGCCACGGACGTCACCGATGATGTCGAACTTCTCGGCCATGGCGCCCAGGCGGGACTTCATGATCGCCTCGATGTTCTTCGCCTTGGCGTTGAGGTCCAGCTCCTTCATCGTCTCGATGGCGCCGAGCGCACCGGCGCAGGCGACGGGGTTACCGCCGTACGTGCCACCCAGGCCACCGGCGTGCGCGGCGTCCATGATCTCGGCGCGGCCGGTGACGGCGGCCAGCGGCAGACCGCCGGCGATGCCCTTGGCGGTGGTGATCAGGTCCGGGACGATGCCCTCGTCCTCGCAGGCGAACCACTGCCCGGTCCGGCAGAAACCGGACTGGATCTCATCCGCGACGAAGACGATGCCGTTCTCGTTGGCGAACTTCACGATCTCCGGCAGGAAGCCCTTGGCCGGCTCGATGAAGCCGCCCTCGCCGAGCACCGGCTCGATGATGATCGCGGCGATGTTGTCCGCGCCGACCTGCTTGGACATCTGGTCGATGGCCATCTTGGCGGCCTCGGGACCGGCGTTCTCCGGACCGGTCGGCCAGCGGTACGCGTACGCGACGGGCACCCGGTAGACCTCGGGCGCGAAGGGCCCGAAGCCGTGCTTGTACGGCATGTTCTTGGCGGTGAGCGCCATGGTCAGGTTGGTACGCCCGTGGTAGCCGTGGTCGAACACGACGACGGCCTGGCGCTTGGTGTACGCACGCGCGATCTTGACGGCGTTCTCGACGGCCTCGGCGCCGGAGTTGAACAGCGCGGACTTCTTGGCGTGGTCGCCCGGGGTCAGCTCGGCCAGGGCCTCGGCGACCTCCACGTAACCCTCGTACGGGGTGACCATGAAACAGGTGTGGGTGAAGTCGGCGAGCTGGGCGGAGGCCCGGCGCACGACGGCCTCGGCGGACGCACCGACGCTCGTCACCGCGATACCGGAGCCGAAGTCGATGAGCCGGTTCCCGTCGACGTCCTCGATGATGCCGCCGCCCGCGCGCGCGGTGAACACCGGCAGCACGGAGCCCACGCCCTGCGCGACCACCGAGGTACGGCGGGCCTGCAGTTCCTGCGACTTCGGGCCGGGGATGGCGGTGACGACGCGGCGCTCCTGCGGAAGTGCGGTCATGGGGGCTCCCTGAGTGTTCTTGCGGACCGGACGGCCTGGCGGACCCGGGTTCTTCCGGCTGTCTCCGGACGGCTCCGGCGGTGCGTTTTCGGACGCTTACCTATCTTTCTTCGCAGGCTAGGGCCGGGAATGGGGGGTGGGCATGCTCCATGTGGGCGTTGTCGGGCCATTCGCTTGTCCGCGGTGGACATAGCCCGCACGGCCCGGGTACCCCCGGTCGAGCACTCCTCTCGGCCACGTAAGCGGTGAACTCCCCTTGCCGGGGCGTTAGATTGGCTCGCTGATGGTGGACGAACGGCTGGCCAGGGGGCAAGGGCGATGAACAGCGACGGCACACGGGACGCGCGCGACACGCATGCGAATCCGGTACCGCGCCCGAGTACGCCTGTGGAGGGGGCTGGGGGGGCCTTCTCGGTACCACCGATGCCGCCGGTACCACCCGGCGCACCGCCCAAGCCGGAAGGCTCGGCCCTCCTGACCTGGCTGCGCACACCCCGGCCCGAGGCGGCGCCCGGGCTTTGGCGGTTCGGATACCGGCCCCGGCCTGAGGAGAGCGCCGATCGCGTCTCGGACCGGGCACTGCTGCTCGGGGGGATCGGCGCACTGCTTGCCGCCCTGCTCGTGTGGTCGCTGTGGCACAACGACCTGGTGCCCCACAAGATGATCCTGCTGAAGCTGGTCACCCCCTCCGACTGGTGGGGGCTGGACCAGCCCCGGGCGGCACTCACCGCGACCGCCGTCTACGACGCGCTCTTCGCCACCCTCGTCCTCTACTACTTCGGACGCGTCGGCAACTGGAAAGAAGCCGTCCGGCGGTACGTGACCGCGTGTCCGCAGCCTTCGCGTGCGTTGCGTGCAGCCGTCCTCGGGGCGCTCGTCGCCTGGCTCGTTGTCTGGCGCGGACTGCTGCCGTACTACGCGCTCGCCGTGAGTGTGACACCGTCCGACTGGCTGTTCGATCCCGGAAACCCGGCGGGCACCCTGCACCGGCTGAACGTGTTGAAGACCGTGCTCACGCTGCTCGCTCTGTGTCCATTCGCTGTCGCGGGCGACTGGCTGGGGCTGCTGCGCAGCCTGCGGCGCCCCCGGACGGCGTCCGAGGCCCAGGAGGAGCCGGCCGCCGACACACTCGCCGACTGGCCCGAGCTCCGCGCCTACGGCCAGAGCGGGGCGGCCGAACGCCTGGCCGAGGAGGTGCGCACCGGCCGGATGAACGACGTGGACTGCGCGAGGATCCGCCGCGCCTGGACCTCCGTGGCGGCCGACCCCTCGCGCCTGGACGCGTTCACCTCGGCCGTGTTCAGGGACGGCGCCCGCGCCTGCCCGCACCCCTCCGGGCAGCGTGACCTGCCAGGCCGTACCGCCACCCATGACCTGTTGACCTCCCAGGTGCGCATCGGCCGTTACGCGGACGCCGAGCGCACACCGCCTGCCCGCCGCACCGTGGGCATGGCCGTCGACCCCGGCGCGCTGGGCACCTCCCTGCTGGTCGTCGGCCCGTCCGGTTCGGGCAAGACCGAGCGGCTGGTACGGCCCGTCGCGGAATCCCTCGCCCTCCAGGCGCTCACCGGGCAGGCGGCGCTGGTCATGGTGTGCGCCGCTGGAACGCCTCTGGGGACCGATGACGGCTACGACATCGTGATCAGGCCGGGGGACCGGACATCGGCGTACGACCTCGACCTCTATGGCGGGACCGACGACCCGGACGAGGCAGCCGCACTCCTCGCCGACGTGCTCGCCGGCGACTGGGCCGAGGTCGACCTGCGGCGCGCGGGGACCGTGCTGGCCCAGCTGCTGGGGCCCTTCTGGGCCGTCCACGGCAGGTTCCCGTCGGTGCCCGAACTCCGGGAGCTGCTGGACGGGCAGCCGGCGGCCCTGGACCGGCTCACGTCGATGCTCGACCCTCAGATCCATCCCGCTCTGCACCGGGAACTGGACGCACGGGCACGGCAGGCAGGCGTGCCCGGAGACCTGGGGGTGGTTCTCGCCGACCGGCTCGCCTGTCTGGACCGTCCGGTTTTCGCCGACTTCTTCGACACGTCCGCTGACGCCCGGCCCTTCACCCTGCGGTCGCTCGACCACCCGGTCAGGGTGCGCATCGACCTGCCGGAGCGGGCGCACCCCGAGGCCGCACAGCTGCTGGCGCGGCTGCTGCTCGTCCAGTTCACGGCGACCATGGCCACGCGCCGGGACCGATCGCTGTTCGCCTGTCTTGTCCTGGACGATGCGACGCATGCGGTCACCGCCGGGTCCGTGCGCGCCCTGCGGCGGCTGCGGGACGGTCACGCCGGCGTCGTGCTGAGCCTGCGGGCCCTGGGCGACGTACCGGAGCATCTACGGCAGCCGCTGATCACTGCCGTCGGTTGCCATGCCGCCTTCTCGGGGGTCACGACCTGGGAGGGCGCCCTGTTCGCACAGGCGTGGGGCACGGAGTGGGTGGAGACGACGGAGGTCGCCAAGCACACGGTGTTCTCCGACCAGCCGCTGACCCGGTTGATTCATGCGGTGCGCAAACTCGGCACGGGCAAGCCCGTCACCATAGACGCCGTCACCGTCCGCCAGGTAGAGCGAGAGCGCTGGTCCGCCTCCGAGTTGGCGCACGGTGTTCCGCCGGGGCATGCGGTGTTGTCGTTGACCACCGTGCGCGGGGAGCACGCGCCGCCGTTGCTGGTGGATCTGCGGGGCTGAGTTGCGGCTCAAGGGCGTCGCCGGATCGTACGGTGAGGCAGAATCGGAGTAGGCCGTTCATACATGGCGGCCAAAAGATCACCGCACCACCGATCCTCCCCACGCTGAAGGCCCCATGCCCCTCACCCTTGCCTCCCTCGTCCACCACTCCGCGCTCAAGCTGACCGTGCGCGCGGGCGAGGACCGGCTGGATGTGCCCGTCCGCTGGGCGCACGTCAGTGAGCTGGCCGACCCCGTGCCGTACATGGAGGGCGGCGAGCTGCTGCTGATCACCGCGCTCAAGCTGGACGCGGAGGACCCGGAGGCCATGCGCCGGTACGTGAAGCGGCTGGCCGGCGCGGGGGTCGTCGGGCTCGGCTTCGCCGTGGGGGTGAATTACGAGGAGATCCCCACAGCCCTTGTCGACGCCTCCCGGGAGGAGGGGCTGCCGCTGCTGGAGGTGCCGCGCCGCACCCCGTTCCTCGCCATCAGCAAGGCCGTGTCCGCCGCCATCGCCGCCGACCAGTACCGGGCGGTCACGGCAGGCTTCGCCGCCCAGCGCGAGCTGACCAAGCAGACCCTGAACTCCGGCCCGGAGGGGCTGCTCGCCGCGCTCGCCGCGCAGGTCGACGGGTGGGCGGCGCTCTACGACGCCTCCGGTGCCGTCGTCGCCACCGCGCCCGAGTGGGCGGGCCGCAGGGCGGCACGGCTCACGGCGGAGGTGGAGCGGCTGCGGGAGCGGCCCGCGCCCGCCTCCTCCGTGGTCGGCGGACCCGACAACGAGGACCGCATCGAGCTGCACTCCCTGGGCACCGGCCGCCGCCCGCGCGCCGCGCTCGCCGTCGGCACGGCGGCGGCCCTCGGCACCGCCGAGCGCTACGCCGTCCACTCAGCCATCGCCCTGCTCACCCTCACCACCGAGCGCTCCCGCTCCCTGCGCGCGGCCGAGCAGCGGATCGGCGCGGCCGTGCTGCGCATGCTGCTCGCCGGGGAGCCCGACCACGCGCGGGCCGTCGCCGGGGATCTGTACGACGGACTGCTCGACGCGCCCTTCCGTGTGATCGTCGCCGAGTCGGCGTCCGGCTCCGCCGCGCGAGCCCACGCCGACGCGCATGCCGGCACGCAGATGCAGGCACCTGTGCAGACGCCCTCGCAGACGTCCGCGCGCGGGCCCGTCGCCAAGCCCGGCAAGGCCGCCGCCTCGTCCGCCGCCGATGTCGGCGGCGACCCGCTCGGCGGGCTCGCCGAGAGCGTCGAGTCGGCCGCCGCGCGCGCCGGGGAGGCCGTGCTCCTGGTGCCGGACCGGGAGCGCCTGGTGGTGCTCGCCGCGGACGGAGGAGCGGCGGTGTCCGCGTGCGCCGCGTACGCGGCGGCGCTGGAGGCGGCGCGGGCGGTGCCGGACCAGACGGGCACCGACGACGAGCTGGTCGTCGGCCTGTCGGCACCGGCCGGGCCGATCGCCGCGGCGGCGGCCTACAAGCAGGCCGAACAGGCGCTGTCGGTGGCGCGGCGGCGGGGGCGGGTGTTCGTGGAGCACGAGCAACTGGCGGCGGGCTCGGTGCTGCCGCTGCTGGCCGACGACGCGGTCAAGGCGTTCGCCGACGGGCTGCTGCGGGCGCTGCACGAGCACGACGCGACGGGGCGCGGTGATCTGGTGGCCTCCCTGCGGGCGTGGCTGTCCCGGCACGGCCAGTGGGACGCGGCGGCGGCCGACCTGGGCGTGCACCGGCACACACTGCGGTACCGGATGCGCAGGGTCGAGGAGATCCTCGGGCGCAGCCTGGACGATCCGGACGTGCGGATGGAGCTGTGGCTGGCCCTGAAGGCGACCTCGGCGGAGTAGCACCCGCCTCCAATGGGGCGCCGACCGCGCCAATCCGGCGTACCCCGCCCCCCGACTGCTACGACTCGGACAAGCGACCCCCGCCCGCCCCCGCCCTACCGTGGAGCACGAAAGCGCAAGAACACCCCCAACGCGGAAAGGCCGGGACTCGCACATGACTTCCACCCACGCCTTCTGGCTCGCCGGCCGCCAGGTCACCGGCGAAGACACCTTCGACGTCACCTCCCCGTGGGACGGCCGGCTCGTCGGCAAGGTCAGCGTGCCGAACGAGGCCCAGGTCGAGGAGGCCGTGGCCGCCGCGTACGCCGTGCGGGACGAGTTCGCCGCCACCCCGGCGCACGTCCGCGCCGCCGCCCTGGACCACGTCAGCAAGCGCCTGGTCGAGCGCACCGAGGAGATCGCCCAGCTGATCTCCGCCGAGAACGGCAAGCCGATCAAGTGGGCGCGCGGCGAGGTCGGCCGTGCCGTGTCCGTGTTCCGGTTCGCCGCCGAGGAAGCCCGCCGGTTCAACGGCGGCGAGGCCCAGCGGCTCGACACCGACCTCGGCGGTCAGGGGCGTCTCGCCCTCACCCGGCGCTTCCCGAAGGGTGTCGTGCTCGGCATCGCGCCGTTCAACTTCCCGCTGAACCTGTGCGCCCACAAGATCGCCCCGGCCATCGCCGCCGGCGCGCCGATCATCCTGAAGCCGGCGCCCGCCACCCCGCTGTCCGGCCTGATCCTCGGTGAGCTGCTCGCCGAGACCGAGCTGCCCGCCGGTTCGTGGAGCGTCCTGCCGGTGCCGAACGACCGCATGCCCGCCCTCGTCCAGGACGAGCGCCTGCCGGTCATCTCCTTCACCGGTTCCGACAAGGTCGGCTACGCGATCATGGACTCGGTGCCGCGCAAGCACTGCACCCTGGAGCTGGGCGGCAACGGCGCGGCCGTCGTCCTCGGCGACTTCGCGAGCGACGCCGACCTGGACTGGGCCGCGACCCGCATCGCGACCTTCTCCAACTACCAGGGCGGCCAGTCCTGCATCTCCGTGCAGCGCGTGATCGCCGACGCGTCCGTCTACGACCGCCTGGTGCCGCGCATCGTCGCCGCCGTCGAGACCCAGGTCACCGGTGACCCGTCCGACTCCGCGACCGACGTCGGCCCGCTGGTCAGCGAGGACGCCGCCAAGCGCGTCGAGTCCTGGGTGGACGAGGCCGTCGCCGCGGGCGCCAAGCTGCTCGCCGGCGGCAAGCGCGACGGCGCCTCCTACGCGCCGACCGTGCTCACCGAGGTCCCGGCCGACGTCACCATCGCCTGCGAGGAGGTCTTCGGACCCGTCCTCACCGTGCAGAAGGTGGACGGCGAGGCCGAGGCGTTCGCCGCGGTCAACGACTCCAAGTTCGGTCTCCAGGCGGGCGTGTTCACGCACGACCTCCAGGTCGCCTTCCGGGCCCACCGTGCCCTGGAGGTCGGCGGTGTCGTCGTCGGCGACGTCCCGTCCTACCGCGCCGACCAGATGCCGTACGGCGGTGCGAAGCAGTCCGGTGTGGGCCGCGAGGGCGTGAAGTTCGCGATGGACGACTACACATACGAGCGCGTTCTGGTTCTCACCGGTCTCGCGCTCTGACCTGCCACGGACAGGTCGGACAGGACGGCCGCAGCCCACTGTGCGAGGTACCCGAAGGCCCGGTTGAGCGCCGCGTAGCCGAACTCGGGCCCGGCGCCGCCGAGCACGACCACGTCTCCCGGAAAGCGCGCGGCGAGGTGGGCTGCGGTGGCCGCGGGCGCCGTGAGCACGTTCTCGGCGCTCACCTCGAACGCGGCCCCCGACAGGGTCGCGGCGATCGACGCCCGCGTACGGGACGTCGTGTTGGTCACCAGAGCCACACCGAGCCCGGCCGCGTAGCGACCCGGGCTCCGGAACGGCCGGTACGACCTCGTACGCTCACCCTCATGCCCGTGCACGTCCTGATCCTCGGCGGCACCACCGAGGCGC
>NZ_JBSFVU010000024.1:0-150526 GCF_053592475.1 Streptomyces sp. NPDC002671 | reverse complement strand
GCTCGACGAGCAGTGGCATCGCGTCCGAGGCGGTGACCAGCTCCCGCAAGGGATAGCGGGCCAGGATCGCGTCCACCTCCGGCGCCAGCGCCGCCGCGAGCCGCCAGGCGGCCGGGCGGTTCTCGTTCCGCAGGGCCGCCACCGCCTCCCGCAGGGCCCTGCGCTGCCGTTCGGGGACCCCGGCGACCGCGCGCTCGTACAGCAGCGCGCCCTCCGCCAGGACGAGTTCGGTGTCGATCCCCGCCGGGATCTTGATCCGGGCGTGGTGCCGCCAGGTGGTGACCGGATCCGCCCAGGCCTCCACCGTGTAGGTCCAGTGGCCGGGTTCGCCCGCCGTGACCGTGGCGCCCCAGCGGTCGGTGCCGGGGGCGAGTTCCCGCATCGGCGTCCATGGCCCGGCCCGGCCCTCCGGATCCCTGAGGACGACGTTCGCGGCGACGGCGTCGTGGCCCTCCCGGAACACGGTCGCCGACACCTCGAAGGACTCACCGGTCACCGCTTTGGCCGGCCTGCGCCCGTGCTGCACCACGGGGCGCACGTCGAGGACGGGTATCCGGCCGACGGTGGTGATCGCGGGTGTGCCGGTGCTGGTGTCCGTCGCCGGGAGCGCTGACGGGTGGTGCTTGGCTGGCATGACCGCTCCTGTCCGCTTCAACGGGGGTGTGGGCGGATGGGTGTGGGGCCGTGGATCCTGCGGGGGTGCTGGTACGGCGGTGAGGCGTACCGGAGGAGCCTTCCACTCTATTCGGGTGGGCAATCCGGCACCTTGTTAACTACTCAGCCGTATGTCGACATACAAGGCCGGATACCGCGCGGGAGGGCCGACGCGCCGGTCCCCGCGCCCCGTTCGTGCCTCACCCGCGCCTCCGGCGCGCCCCGACACCCTGTCCCGGTATGTCCCCACCGACCCCTCGGTAACCACTACCGTCGACGGTGACGACCAGACGCACAGCGCCGTGCGTCTCACCCCGCAACGCCGCTGAGGTGGAATGTGAAGGCGATCCGTCGGTTCACCGTCCGTCCCGTTCTCCCCGACCCCCTCCGGCCGCTGAACGACCTGGCGCGTAATCTGCGCTGGTCCTGGCATGCGGAAACGCGCGATCTGTTCCAGTCCGTCGATCCCGAGCGCTGGGCCAAGGCCGGGGGTGATCCGGTGCGGCTGCTGGGCAGTGTGGCCCCGGCGCGGCTGGCCGAGCTGGCCGGGGACCGGCGTTTTCTGCGCCGTCTCACGGCCGTCGCCGACGACCTGGGCGACTATGTGACCGGCGACCGCTGGTACCAGGCGCAGGCCGAGGGGCTGCCCGCGGCCGTCGCCTACTTCTCCCCGGAGTTCGGGATCACCGCCGCGCTGCCCCAGTACTCCGGCGGCCTCGGCATCCTCGCCGGCGACCATCTGAAGGCGGCCAGTGATCTGGGCGTACCGCTGATCGGTGTCGGACTGCTGTACCGGCACGGGTACTTCCGCCAGACCCTGTCCCGTGACGGCTGGCAGCAGGAGCACTACCCGGTGCTCGACCCGAACGAGCTGCCCCTCGGCCAGCTGAGGGACGAGGACGGCTCCCCGGCGCGAGTCTCCCTCGCCCTGCCCGGCGGCCGGGCGCTGCATGCGCGGATCTGGCTGGCGCAGGTGGGCCGGGTGCCGCTGCTGATGCTCGACTCGGACGTGGAGGAGAACGACCTCGGCGAGCGCGGGGTGACCGACCGGCTGTACGGCGGCGGCAGCGAGCACCGGCTGCTCCAGGAGATGCTGCTGGGCATAGGAGGGGTGCGGGCCGTGCGGACGTACTGCCGGCTCACCGGGCATCCGGAGCCAGAGGTGTTCCACACCAACGAGGGGCACGCCGGTTTCCTCGGTCTGGAGCGGATCGCCGAGCTGTGCGACGGCGGACTGGACTTCGACTCGGCGCTGGAGGCCGTGCGCGCCGGAACCGTGTTCACCACGCACACCCCGGTTCCGGCCGGCATCGACCGCTTCGACCGGGAGGCGGTCGCCCGGCACTTCGGGCCGGACGCCGAACTCCCGCGCATCGACGTGCAGCGCATCCTGGCGCTGGGCATGGAGACCTACCCGGGCGGCGAGCCCAACCTGTTCAACATGGCCGTGATGGGGCTCCGGCTCGCCCAGCGGGCCAACGGGGTGTCGCTGCTGCACGGGCAGGTCAGCCGGGAGATGTTCGCGGGACTGTGGCCGGGATTCGACGCCGAGGAGGTGCCGATCACCTCCGTGACCAACGGGGTGCACGCGCCCACCTGGGTCGCCCCGGAGGTGCTCCGGCTCGGCGCCCGGCAGGTCGGCGCCCCCTGCGCCGAGGACGCGCTGACCGTCGGCGGCACGGAACGCTGGGACGCGGTCACCGACATCCCGGACCAGGAGATCTGGGAGCTGCGCCGCGCCCTGCGCGAGCAGCTGGTGCTGGAGGTACGGGACCGGCTGCGCGCCTCCTGGCGACAACGCGGCGCCGAAAACGCCGAGTTGGGCTGGATCGACGGGGTCCTCGACCCCGACGTGCTGACCATCGGGTTCGCCCGGCGCGTGCCGTCGTACAAGCGGCTCACCCTCATGCTGCGGGACCGCGACCGGTTGCTGGAGCTGCTGCTGCATCCCGAGCACCCGGTCCAGATCGTCGTCGCGGGCAAGGCGCACCCGGCGGACGACAGCGGCAAGCGGCTCGTGCAGGAGCTGGTGAAGTTCGCCGACGACCCGCGGGTGCGCCACCGCATCGTCTTCCTGCCGGACTACGGCATGGCGATGGCGCAGAAGCTCTACCCGGGCTGTGACGTCTGGCTGAACAACCCGCTGCGCCCGCTGGAGGCCTGCGGCACGAGCGGGATGAAGGCGGCGCTGAACGGCTGCCTCAACCTCTCGGTGCTGGACGGCTGGTGGGACGAATGGTTCCAGCCGGACTTCGGCTGGGCCATCCCGACCGCCGACGGTGCGGGCACCGACCCCGACCGCCGTGACGACATCGAGGCGGCGGCCCTGTACGACCTGCTGGAGCGGCGGGTCGCCCCGCGCTTCTACGAGCGCGGGCGGGGCGGGCTGCCCGACCGGTGGATCGAGATGGTCCGCCAGACGCTGACCCTGCTGGGTCCGAAGGTGCTGGCCGGCCGCATGGTCCGGGAGTACGTCGAGCGGCTCTACGTTCCCGCCGCCCAGGCACATCGCGCGCTGACCCCGGACACCGCGCGCGAACTGGCCGCCTGGAAGGCCCGGGTGCGCGCTGCCTGGCCCGGCGTGAGCGTCGAGCATGTCGAGACGACCGAGACGACCGAGACGACGGCCACGGCGGAACTCGGCACGAGCGTCGGCCTTCGGGTCCGGGTCGGCCTCGGCGAGCTGAGCCCGGACGACGTCGAGGTCCAGGCGGTGTCGGGACGTGTCGACTCGGAGGACCGCATCACCGATGCCACGACGGTCCCGCTGAAGCCGGCCGGCACGCCCGACCTGGAGGGCCGTCTGCTGTACGAGGGACCTCTCGCGCTGGACCGCACGGGGCCCTACGGCTACACGGTCCGCATCCTCCCGTCCCACCGTCTGCTGGCCTCGGCGGCGGACGCCGGGCTGGTGACGGTGCCGTCGGTGGAGGCGGTGGAGGGGGCGGGGGTGCTGTTGCGGTGAGGGTCAGTCCTGGGGATCCCTGGTGGCCAGGTTCCGCAGGATCTTGCCGCACCGCCGTGCGTAGGCGTGCTGCAAGCTCCGCGTCGCCGGTCCGCCGGCGCGGGCGTACCACTTGGCGCCCTTGCTGAACGCGGCCACCGTGAGCCAGACCGTGCCGTCGCCGGTGCGGTCGACGACGAAGGCCTCCTCGCCGCACTCGGGGTGGCCCTCCAGGGTGCCGTAGGCCCAGCCGGCCCGGCGGGGTTCCTCCACCGTCCAGATGATGCGGCAGGGGGCCTTGATCAGGCCGGCGAGGGTGACCGTGACGTCGACGCCGGGGGCCGCGCGGTCGGCGGCGGCGTCGATGCCGACGCCCATCGCGCGGTGCATCTCCCAGCTGAGGACGGCCTCGGCGGCCCGGCGGAAGACCTCCGGGCCCTCGCCGAGGCGGGTGCGCACCAGCATCGGGTGGAAGCCGGGCGGGCAGGCAGCCAGGTCGTCGCGGGTCGCGCCGACGGGCTCGTACGTGAAGGGCGCCGAGGACATGGGTCACAAGAGTAGGGCGGTACCCGGAACACGCTCGTTCCGGGTACCGCCCTCAGTTCTGCCGGTCGGTCGACCAGTCGTCGATCAGGCGACGTTGACCGCGGACCAGGCCGCCGCCACCGCGTTGTACTCGGCGCTGCCGGAGCCGTACAGGTCCGCCGCCGCGCTCAGGGTGCCCGTGCGGGCCGCCTTGTAGTTGGTGGTCGACGTGAAGTACGTGGTCAGCGCCTTGTACCAGATCTGCAGCGCCTTGTCCCGGCCGATGCCGGTGACCGTGGAGCCGTTGGACGTCGGGGAGTTGTAGGAGACCCCGTTGATGGTCTTCGCGCCGCTGCCCTCGGACAGCAGGTAGAAGAAGTGGTTGGCGACGCCGGACGAGTAGTGCACGTCCAGGTTGCCCACGGTCGAGGACCAGTTGTCGGCGGAGCCGCCGTCCTTGCTGGGCTTGTCCATGTAGCGCAGCGGGGTGCCGTCGCCGTTGATGTTGATCTTCTCGCCGATGAGGTAGTCACCGGGGTCCGAGGCGTTGTTCGCGTAGAACTCCACACCCGTACCGAAGATGTCCGAGGTGGCCTCGTTCAGGCCGCCGGACTCACCGCTGTAGTTCAGACCCGCGGTGTTGGCGGTGACGCCGTGGCTCATCTCATGGCCGGCCACGTCCAGCGAGGTCAGCGGGTCGGTGTTGGCCGTGCCGTCGCCGTAGGTCATGCAGAAGCAGCTGTCGTCCCAGAACGCGTTGACGTACGCGTTGCCGTAGTGGACGCGGGAGTAGGCGGCGACGCCGTTGTTCTTGATGCCGCTGCGGCCGAAGGTGTTCTTGTAGAAGTCCCAGGTCTCCGCGGCGCCGTAGGCGGCGTCGACGGCCGCGGTCTGGTCGGTGGCGGAGCTGGAGGCGGTGCCGGTGCCCCACACGTTGTCCGCGTCGGTGAACAGGGTGCCCTGGGTGGAGGTGGACCGGTGCGACTTGTTGTAGACCTTGTGGCCGCCGCGCGTGGTGTCGTTCAGCTGGTACGACGAGCCCGACAGGGTGGTGTTGAGGCTGACGGTGCCGGAGTACAGGCTCTTGCCGGTGCCGGTCGCGTTCTCGATGCCCTGGTACTCGAAGAGCTTCTTGCCGGTGGCCGCGTCGGTGATGACGTGCAGCTGGTTCGGGGTGCCGTCGTCCTGCAGGCCGCCGACGACCGTCTCGAAGGCGAGGACGGGCTTGCCGGAGCCGGCCCAGATCACCTTGCGGGCACCGTCCGCGGCGGTCTTGGCGGAGCCGAGGGTCTTGGCGGAGCCCAGCGCCTGCTTCTCGGCCTTGGCGGCGGAGATCTGCGGCTTGAGCGAGGCCACCTTGATGGCCGCCTTGGTCGCCTTGGTGACGCCCTCGGTCTTGCCGGCCTTCGAGGTGTGGACCACGAGGTCGCCACCGAGGACCGGCAGGCCCGCGTAGGTGCGCTCGTAGCGGGTGTGGACGGTGCCGTCGACGTCCTTGACGACGTCCTTGACGACCAGCTTCTCCTTGGCGCCGAGGCCTATGTGACGCGCGGTGTCGGCCGCGCCGGCCTGGGCCTGCTGGATCAGGGTGGTACGCGCAGCGGCGGACAGCGTGGTCGGCGCGGCGGCCAGCGGCTTCATGCCGACGTTCCCGGCCGGGGTCTGAGCATTGGCACTGGTGGTCAGACCAGTGGAGAGCAGGGCTCCGGCGGCGACGGCGGTGGCGACGGCCAGAGAGGTGCGCTTGTGACGCGCAGAGAGGGGGCTCACTTAAAGCTCCTTCGTGGGGGAGCCCGGCCGGTGTGGGGTTACCGGTCGGGTGTGGCTTGCGTGAACTTGCTGTGCTGCTGCGGCGGGTGGGGAGAGAGTGACATCAGGGGCGCGTACATGTCATGCCCCTTAAATGATGTTGGCCGAAAATCGACTGTCCGATAAATGTTGCAGCCATGTAAACGGGTGCCGTTCGAGAGGTACGACCTCTCGAACGGCCCCTTGTTCACTGCCCTGTGGCCTGTGGTTTACGGGAAGGTCAGCTTCCAGTCGTTCAGCTGGCCGGTGTCGTAAGTGGCCTGATCCTGCACCCGCAATTTCCAGGTTCCGTTGGCGGATTCGGACGAGGCGTTGACCGTGTAGGTCTGCTTGACGTTGTCCGCCGAGTCCGAGGAGCTGAAGTTCTTCAGGCGGTACGCGGTGCCCGACGGGCCGATCAGATCGATCACCAGGTCACCGCGCCAGGTGTGCGTGATGTCGACGCTCACCTGGAGGTTGCTCGGCGCGTTCCCGGTCCGGTTGGAGACGGTGATCGACGAGGTCACCGCGGGACCGTTGTCCGGAATGGCCACGACGGTGTTGTTGTCGTACGTCGTACCGGTGCCGCCGCCACCGCCACCGGAGCGCGCCCCGACGCCGACGCCGGCCCACGCGTCCTGCACCGCCGCGTACTCGGGGCTGGTGGTGCCGTACAGCTCACCGGCCGCCGCGAGGGTGCCGGTGCGGGCGCCCGCGTAGTCGGTGGTGGAGGTGAACTTGGTGGTCAGCGCGCGGTACCAGATCTGCAGCGCCTTGTCCCGGCCGATGCCGGTGACCGGAAGGTTGTCCGCGGTGGGCGAGTTGTAGCTGACGCCGTTGACGACCTTGGCGCCGCTGCCCTCACTCAGCAGGTAGAAGAAGTGGTTCGCCGGGCCGGACGAGTAGTGCACGTCCAGGTTGCCGACGCCCGAGTACCAGTTGTCGGCGGAGCCGCCGTCCTTGCTCGGCTTGTCCATGTAACGCAGCGGCGTGCCGTTGCCGTTGATGTCGATCTTCTCGCCGATGAGGTAGTCACCGGGGTCCGAGGAGTTGTTGGCGTAGAACTCCACGCCCGTGCCCATGATGTCGCTGGTCGCCTCGTTGAGGCCGCCGGACTCGCCGCTGTAGTCGAGGCCCGCGGTGTTGGAGGTGACGCCGTGGCTCATCTCGTGGCCGGCGACGTCCAGCGAGGTCAGCGGGTCGGTGTTGTTCGTGCCGTCGCCGTAGGTCATGCAGAAGCAGCCGTCGTCCCAGAACGCGTTGACGTACGCGTTGCCGTAGTGGACGCGGGAGTAGGCGGCGGTGCCGTCGTTCTTGATGCCGCTGCGGCCGAAGGTGTTCTTGTAGAAGTCCCAGGTGGTCGCGGCGCCGTAGTGGGCGTCGGCGCCCGCGGTGGCGGCGTTGGACGTGGTGCTGTTGCCCCAGGTGTTGCTGGTCTGGGAGAACAGGCTGCCGGTGCCCGAGGTGCCGTGGTTCAGGTTGTACGTCTTGTGGCCGCCGCGCGCCCCGTCGTTGAGCGTGTACGTCGAACCCGACAGGGTCGTCGTCAGGCTGACCTGGCCGCTGTACTGGGTGTTGCCCGTACCGGTCGCGTTCTCGATGCCCTGGAACTCGAAGAGCTTCTTGCCGGTGGCCGCGTCGGTGATGACGTGCAGCTGGTTCGGGGTGCCGTCGTCCTGGAGGCCGCCGACGACCGTCTCGTAGGCCAGCACGGGCTTGCCGCTCCCCGCCCAGATGACCTTGCGCACGTGGTCCGCGGCGGACTTGGTGCTGCCGAGCGCCTTGGCCCGTGCCACGGCCTGCCGCTCCACCGCGGCCTTGGACACGGCCGGGGTGAGGCCGGCGACCTTCAGCGTCCGTCTGTTCGCCTTGATGACCTGCTTGGTGGCGCCCGACTTGGCGGTGTCCACGATCAGGTCGCCGCCGAGCACCGGCAGACCGGCGTAGGTGCGCTCGTAGCGGGTGTGGACCGTGCCGTCGGCGTCCTTGACGACGTCCTTGACGGCCAGCTTCTCCTGGGCGCCGAGGCCGATCGCCTTGGCGGTGGCCGCCGTGGTGGCGTCGGCGTGGCGGATCAGCTCGGTGCGCTGCGAGGGCGTGAGCTTGAGGGCCAGGTGGGCGGGGTTGGCCTTGCCGGTCCGCGCCTGGTCGGCCGGGGCGGCGGTGGCGGCGCCCGACTGGACGGCCGCGGCGATGAGCGCGGCGACACCGGCGAGGGCGACGGTGGCGGTGCGGCGGTGCGTGGTGTGGGAGGTGCGTCCGCGAGAGGTATTGCTTCTCAACACTGACTCCTTCTGCGTGACCGCGGGTCGCGCGGCCATGGGGAGACCGGACGGTGGGGCCGACCGGGCAGAACAGACCGGGCGGTGGGGCCGTCCGGGCAGTACAGGGCATTGCGCAGAAACCGTGTGGGTGTGCAGGGCCGGCTCACGCAGGACATGCAGAAGTGGGGTCGCGATGAGTCGGCCGTGGGAAGAGTGGCAGGAGAGAGCGTTTCCTGTCAGGACCACGTCATAAACTTGGCTGGAAATGGTTCGTTGACCGGATGTTCATGTTCGCTATACGGACTGTTCGATATACGGACAGCTCATGCGAGCCGCTCGGAAGTGTCCCCGTGCCAGGTCCGCCACAGCGCCGCGTACGCCCCGCCGGCCGCCACCAGGTCCTCGTGCGTGCCGAGTTCCGTCAGCAGGCCGTCCTCCATCACCGCCACCCGGTCCGCGTCATGGGCCGTGTGCAGGCGGTGGGCGATGGCGATGACCGTACGGCCCTCCAGGACGGCGGCCAGGGCGCGTTCGGTGTGCCGGGCCGTGGCCGGATCCAGCAGGGCCGTCGCCTCGTCCAGGATCAGCGTGTGCGGATCCGCCAGCACCACGCGGGCCAGAGCGAGTTGCTGGGCCTGGGAGCCGTCGGTGGGATGGTCCTGGGGGCCCAGGAGGGTGTCCAGGGCCTCAGGCAGGTCGCGGACCCAGTCGTCGGCGCCCACGGCCGCCAGCGCCGCCCACAACTCGTCGTCCATGGCCGCCGGTTCGGCGATCAGGAGGTTGTCGCGGACCGAGCCCAGGAAGACATGGTGCTCCTGGGTGACCAGCACGACCTGGCGGCGCAGCAGCTCGGGCGCGAGCGCCGCGACCGGCACCCCGCCCACCGTCACCGTGCCGTGCGTCGGCACGTCGATGCCCGCGAGCAGCCGGCTCAGCGTCGTCTTCCCGGCGCCGGACGGGCCGACCACCGCCAGCCGCTCACCGGGCCGGACCGTCAGGTCGACACCGCGCAGCACCTCGCCGCCGCGGTCGTAGGCGAACCGCACCCCGGTGACGTCCAGGCGGTCGTCCGCGGGGGCGGTGTGCCCGTCCTCCGGGGCCGCCTTCGGGGTGCGGGCGAGGCCCTCGACCCGGGCGAACGAGGCGCCGCTGACCTGCAGTTGCTCGACCCGCATCAGCACCGCGTCCAGCGGCTCGCTCAGCTGGCGCAGATACAGGCCCGCCGCCACGACCGTGCCCACGCTCACCGTGCCGTGCGCGTGCAGCACCCCGCCGGCCAGCAGCACCCCGGCCACGGGCAGCAGGTAGGACACCTCGACCCCGACGAAGAACACCGTGCGCAGATACAGCGTGTAGAAGCGGGTGCGCCGGGACGTCTCCAGCGCCTCCCGGCTGGCGGCGGTGCGCCGCTCCGCGAGCCGGAACGCCTCGACCGTCCGCGCCCCGGCCGCCGTCGCCGCGAGGATCTCGGCGACCTCCGAGGTGGCCTCGCCCTCGGCGAGATACCCCGCGCGGGCCCGGCGCAGATACCAGCGCAGGACGGCCGTGATGGGCACGAGGCCGACCATCCCGACGGCGCCGAGCAGCGGGTCGAGCAGGAACACCGCGCCGAGCAGGAACAGCGACTGCACGCCGGAGACGAGCAGTTCGGGGCCGACGTCGCGCAGCGTGGTGCCGACGGTCGTCACATCGGCCGTGCCGCGCGCGGTCAGGTCGCCGGTGCCGGCCCGCTCCACGACGGCCGCGGGCAGCGCCAGCGCCCGGTCGACGAACTCCTCGCGGACCCGGCTCAGCGTCCGCTCCCCGAACCGGTGCCCCGCGTACCGCGCCCAGCGCGCCAGCAGCATTTGCGCCACCGAGCACAGCAGGATGGCGGGCGCCAGCCGGTCGACCGCGCCGACCCCGCCCCCGGAGCGCACCTCGTCCACGATCCGCCCGACCAGCCAGGGCCCGGCCAGACCCGCCCCGGCCGCCGCCGCGTTCAGTGCCAGCACGAGCGCGAACACCCGCCCGTCGGCCCGCACCAGCCGCAGCGCGGCCCGCCGCACCTGCTCGGGCCCGGCGACGGGCAGCTTCCCGCGCGTCATCGCACCGTCTCCTCGGTGTCGGCCGGGTCGGTGTCGCGGGACACCAGGGCCCGGTATCCCGGTTCCCCGGCGAGCAGTTGGCGGTGGGTGCCGGTGGCCGCGAGCTTGCCGTCGACCAGGTAGTGCACGGTGTCCGCACGGTCCAGGACGAGCGGCGAGGTGGTCGTCAGCACGGTCGTACGGCCCTTGCGGGCCGCGCGCAGCCGGGCGGCCACCGTGGACTCGGTGTGGGCGTCGAGCGCGGAGGTCGGTTCCACGGCGAGCAGCACCTCGGGGTCGGTCAGCAGGGCCCGGACGAGCCGTACGCGCTGGCGCTGGCCGCCGGAGAGGTTGCGGCCCTGGGCGTCGATCGGGGAGTCGAGGCCGTCGGGCAGGCCGCGCACGATGTCGTCGGCCGCCGCCGCGTGCACCGCGCCCAGCACCTCCGCCTCCTCCCGCTCCCGTAATCCGCCCACCAGCTCGCCGAGCGGACCCGCGAACAGGTCGGCCTCGTGGTCGGCGACCAGGATGCGCTCGCGCACCCGGGGCAGGGGGATCGCGTCCAGACGTACCCCGCCCCAGGTGACGTCCGAGGGCGCGTACCGGCCCAGGCGGTCGACGACGGCCGCGGCGTCGGCCGGGCGGGCGCCGGCCAGCGCCGTCAGCTGCCCGGGCGGCACCCGCACGCCCGACTCCGGGTCGTGCAGCACCGACGGCTCGCCGGGCGGCTCCGCGGTCCCGGTGTCCGGCTCGGGCTCCAGCCGCAGCAGCGCCACGACACGCCTGGCGGCCACCACACCGCGGCCCAGGTAGTAGCCGACGTCCACCAGCATCGCCACCGGCCATCCCGCCAGCACGGCCACATAGCCGTACACCGACACCAGCTCGCCCACGGTGATCTCCCCGCGGGCCGCCATCCGCGCCGCCAGCCAGGTCACCACGCCGAGGAACAGCGTCGGCAGCCCCGCACCCAGCGCCTCGATCCAGCTGGTCACCGCCCCGACCCGGTACCCCTGGTCGCGCAGCCGCCGCGACTGACCGCGGAAGGAGTCGGCGAACAGCCCCTTGCCACCGAGGCCGTTGAGGACGCGCAGACCGCCCGCGAGGTCGCCGATGCGCGCCGTCAGCAGGCCCTGCCGCTCCCGGTACTCCGCCTCCGCCCCCTGGAGCCTCCGCAGCAGCGGCCCGACGATCGCGGTGACGAGCGGCACCCCGACCAGCACCACCACCGCCAGCCGCACGGAGACGGACAGCAGCAGACCGGCGACCGCGAAGCACGCCATGACCGAGCCCACGCCGGGCCCGACCACCGTCAGCGCCGTCGCGATCGTCTGTACGTCGGCCACGCCGATGGTGACCACCTCGCCGGCCCCCATCCGCGCGGGCAGCGCGGCTCCCAGCCGTACCGCGTGCCCGACCACGACCTTCACCGTGCGGAAGTTGGCGTCCAGCCGCACCCGGGTCATCACCCGGTGCCGCATGATGCTCAGCCAGGCATTGACCGCCCCGACCACGAACAGCGCGGCCGTCCACCCGGCCAGCGCCCCCATGTCGCCCGGCTCCAGCCCCTCGTCGATCGCCCTGGCCATCAGATACGGGGTCGCCGCCAGCAGCACCATCCACACGCTGCCGAACACCGCCCCGGCCACGCACCGGCCCGGCTGCCGGGTCACCAGCCACCACAGGTACCACCAGCCACCGCGACGGTCGGGCGTGCCCGGATCCTCGTACGCGTCGATCATCTTGTGAGCGCCCCCGTTTCCGTCCCTCAGGCCAGACTGTCCCGCCACGCCCGGTGCAGATCCGCGAACCTGCCGGTGCCCGCGATCAGTTCGTCCGGCCTGCCGTCCTCCACGATCCGCCCGTGTTCCATGACCAGCACCCGGTCCGCGATCTCCACGGTCGACAGCCGGTGCGCGATCACCACGGCGGTACGGCCGCGCAGCACCGTCGACATCGCCCGCTGCACGGCCCGTTCGCCCGGGATGTCCAGGGAGCTGGTCGCCTCGTCCAGGATCAGCACCGCGGGGTCGGCGAGCAACGCCCGTGCGAACGCCACCAGTTGGCGCTGTCCGGCGGATATGCGCCCGCCGCGCTTGCGTACGTCGGTGTCGTAGCCGTCGGGCAGGGCGCTGATGAACTCGTGCGCGCCGATCGCCTTCGCGGCTCGCTCGATCTCCTCCCGGGTGGCGTCCGGGCGGCCGATCGCTATGTTGTCCGCGACCGTGCCGGAGAACAGGAACGCCTCCTGCGTCACCATCACCACCCCGCGCCGCAGCTCCGGCGTCGCCAGCTCCCGCAGGTCGACCCCGTCCAGCAGCACCCGCCCGTCGGTCGGGTCGTAGAAGCGGGCGAGCAGCTTGGCCAGTGTCGACTTGCCCGCGCCGGTCGAGCCGACCACCGCGACCGTCTGCCCGGCCGACAGGGCCAGTTCGAAGCGTGGCAGCACCTCGCCGCCGGTGCGGTAGGCGAAGCGGACGCCGTCGAAGACGACCTCGCGGCCGGGGAACTCGCTCTTCAGCGGCGGGAGTTCCTTCGGGACGGACGGCTCCGGCACGGACGGTGTCTGGGCCAGCAGCCCGGCGATCTTCTCCAGGGAGGCAGCCGCCGACTGGTAGGAGTTGAGGAACATGCCGAGCCGGTCGATCGGGTCGTACAGCCGCCGCAGGTACAGCACGGAGGCGGCCAGCACGCCCAGCTCCAGCGAGCCGGACGCCACCCGGTAGCCGCCCCACAGCACGATCGCCGCGACCGACGTGTTGGCCACCAGCCGCGAACCGACCACATACCGGGCCATCTCCAGCAGAGCGTCCCCGTTCGTGCGCTCGTACCGCTTGTTGAGCCCGGCGAACTCGGCGTCGTTCGCGGCCTCCCGGCGGAAGGCGCGCACCGGACGGATGCCGTTCATCGTCTCCACGAACTTCACGATCACCGCGGCGATCGCCGTGGACCGGGAGCGGAAGACCCGCCCCGCGCGCCGCTGGTAGAGCCGTACGAGCAGATACAGCGGAACGAAGGAGGCCACGGCGACCGCGCCGAGGCCGAGATCCAGCCAGAGCAGCAGCGCCGCGATGTAGACGAAGGACAGGACGACCGTCACCAGCTCCTGGAGACCCTCGTCGAGGAGTTCGCGCAGCGACTCGACGTCGGTCGTGGAGCGGGAGATGAGCCGCCCGGACGTGTACCGCTCGTGGAAGTCGACGCTCAGCGCCTGCGCGTGCCGGAAGATCCGGCCCCGCAGATCCAGCAGCACGTCCTGGCTGACCCGGGCGGAGGTCTCGATGAAGGCGACCTGCAACAGCCCCGACACCAGGGCGCAGAGCAGATAGCCGACACCGACCGCGATCAGCGGACCGTGGCGGTGGTCCCGGAACGCGGGTACGGCCTTGTCGATGGCGTACGCCACCAGCAGCGGGCCCGTCTGCACCGCAGCCTGCTGGAGCAGCAGGAGGAGGGCGGTGAGCGTGACGCGGGCCTTCAGCGGCGCGAGCAGGGAGCGCAGCAGAGTGGCCGTGGCGCCGGGTGCGGTGGGCAGGACGTCCTGGTCGAAGGGGTCGCCGGCGGGCGGCGGGACCGGGTCGCCGCTGTCCGTGGCGGGAGCGGAGGTGGTCGTGGTGGTCACCGCTGTTCCTCCAGTTCTTCGGACAGCTCCCCGGACGCTTCCCCGGACGGTTCCCCGGACGGTTCCCCGGACATCAGGTGGGCGTACTCGGCGTTCGTGCGCAGCAGTTCGTGGTGGGTGCCGACGGCGGCTATGCGGCCTTCCGACAGCAGGGCGACCCGGTCGGCGAGCAGCACCGTGGACGGGCGGTGGGCCACGATCAGCGCGGTGGTCTGCGCGAGGACCTGCCGCAGCGCGGCCTCCACGGCGGCCTCCGTGTGCACGTCCAGGGCGGACAGCGGGTCGTCCAGCACGAGGAACTCCGGCCGGCCGACGACCGCGCGGGCCAGCGCGAGGCGCTGCCGCTGCCCGCCGGACAGGCTCAGGCCCTGCTCGCCCACGCGGGTGTCCGTGCCCTGCGGGAGCGCGTGCGCGAAGTCGGCCTGCGCGACGGCGAGGGCGCGGTCCAGCTCCGTCTGGCCAGTACCGTCCGCGGCACCCATCAGCACGTTCTCCCCGACGCTCGCCGAGAACAGCGTCGGCTCCTCGAAGGCGACGGCGACCCTGGCGCGCAGTTCCTCGCGCGACATCGCGGTGATGTCGGCGCCGTCGAGGGTGATCCGGCCCGACGTCACCTCGTGCAGGCGCGGGACGAGCGCGGTGAGCGTGGTCTTCCCGCTGCCGGTCGCGCCGACCAGGGCCATGGACTCGCCGGGGCGTATGTGCAGGTCGATGCGGTCGAGGAGGGGCGGGGAGTGGGGTGGGGCGTCGGGGTAGCGGAACCGGACGTTCTCGAAGCGGAGTCCGTCGGTCTGCGTGGCCGGGACGGCACGCGTGGGCGCGGCCACGTTCTCCGGCACCTCGTCCATCACCTCGAAGTACCGCTCCGTGGCCGTCGCCGCCTCCTGGCTCATCGCCAGCAGGAACCCGATGGAGTCCACCGGCCACCGCAGCGCAAGTGCCGTACTCAGAAAGGCCACCAGCGTGCCCGTCGACAGCCCGCCGTCGGCCACCCGCACCGCGCCCAGCACCAGCGCCGCCCCGATCGCCACCTCCGGAAGCGCCACGATGACGCCCCAGATCGTGGCGAGCAGCCGCGCCTTGCGCAGCTCCGTGCCGCGCAGCTTCCCCGACAGCTCGCGGAACGTCCGCGCCTGACTGCGGTGCCGGCCGAAGCCCTTGATGACGCGGATGCCGAGGACGCTCTCCTCGACCAGGGTCGTCAGATCCCCGACCTGGTCCTGCGCGCGCCGGGCGACGTGGGCGTAGCGCCGCTCGAAGACCACGCAGGTCCACATCACGGGGATGACGGGTCCGAGGATGACCAGCCCGAGCACCCAGTCCTGCATCAGCATGATCACCACACCGACGAGGATCGTCACCGCGTTGACCAGCAGAAAGGTCAGCGGGAAGGCGAGGAACATGCGTAGCAGCATCAGGTCGGTCGTGCTCCGGGAGAGCAGCTGTCCGGACGCCCAGCGGTCGTGGAACGCCACCGGGAGGCGCTGGAGATGCCGGTAGAGCGCGGCCCGCATCTCCGCCTCGACGTGCGACAGCGGCCGGGCCACCAGCCAGCGCCGGATGCCGAACAGCACCGCCTCGGCGATCCCGAGCAGCAGCAGGTACAGCGCCCCGAGCCACACCCCGGCCGGGTCCCGGTCGGCGACCGGCCCGTCGACCAGCCACTTCAGTACGAGCGGGATCACCAGCCCCGTGCAGGAGGCGACGACGGCGATGAACGCGGCGGTGAACAGCCGCGCCCGCACGGGCCGGACGTACGGCCACAGCCTCAGCAGGGTGCGTACGGCGGACCGTTTCGCGGGGCGTTTCTCGGTGGTTGCACGTGTCGTGGGCATCATCGAGAGCCTACGGACCGGCACCGGCGACGCCCACCGAGTTTCGGCCCGACCACGGTCCGCCGCTGGTCCTACGACCAGCTCGGCCAAGGGGTCGTAGGGCCGCATCAACCGATCGGCTGATGCCGCTTCGAGCGCGACGGCCGATGTGCCGGACCCCGCCCGCCGGGGAACCTCGACGCATGCCATCCGTCATCGAAGTCACCGAACTGCGCAAGTCCTACGGCGGCCGGGCCGTGGTCGACGGCGTCTCCTTCGCCGTCGAGGAGGGCGAGATCTTCGGGATCCTCGGCCCGAACGGCGCCGGTAAGACCACGACCGTCGAGTGCGTCGAGGGGCTGCGCGTCCCGGACGCGGGCCGCGTCCGCGTCACCGGCCTCGACCCCGTCGCCGACCACGCGAAGGCCGCCCAGGTTCTCGGCGCGCAGCTCCAGCAGAGCGAACTCCAGCCCAAACTCACCGTGCGGGAGGCGCTGGAGCTGTACGCCGCCTTCTATCCGCGCCCCGCCGACTGGCGCCCGCTGGCCGAACGGCTGGGGCTGGCCCCGAAGTTGGACACCCGCTTCGCCAAGCTCTCCGGAGGCCAGCAGCAGCGCCTGTTCATCGCGCTGGCGCTGATCGGCAACCCCCGGATCGTCGTACTGGACGAGCTGACCACCGGACTCGACCCGCGCGCCCGCCGCGACACCTGGCAGCTCATCGAGGACGTCCGCGCGAGCGGGGTCACCGTGCTGCTCGTCACCCACTTCATGGAGGAGGCGCAGCGGCTGTGCGACCGCATCGCGGTGATCGACAAGGGCCGGGTCGCGGCGCTGGACACGCCGGCCGGGCTGATCCGCCGGTCGGCGGGCGCGACCGTCATCAGCTTCACCCCGTCCGCCCCGCTGGACGAGCGTGAGCTGGCCGCCCTGCCGGCGCTCGCCTCGGTCGAACACCGGGACGGCCGGATCACGCTCTCCGGCACCGACGAGACCGTGAACGCGGTCATCACCCTGCTCGCCCGGCACCGCATCACCGCCCATCAACTGCGCGTCCTCGACGCCACCCTCGACGACGCGTTCCTGGACCTGACGAAGGAGGCCACGGCATGAACACCGCCGTCCTGCGCACCGAGTTCCGTCTCTTCCGCCGGGAACCCGGCGCCGTTTTCTGGATCTTCCTGTTCCCGACGCTGCTCCTGGTCATCCTCGGCTCGATCCCGTCGTTCCGGGAGGCCGACAAATCCCTGGGCGGGCTGCGGCCGGTCGACGCCTACGTCCCCATCGCCGTCCTGATCGCCCTGATCATGTCCGGGGTGCAGTCGCTGCCCCAGGCCCTGACCGGCCACCGGGAGCGGGGCATCCTGCGCCGGATGCGGCTCACCCCCGTACGGCCGTCCGCCCTGCTGTCCGCGCAGATGGTCGTGCAGGGCACGGTGGCGCTGGCCTCGGCGCTGCTCGCGCTCGTCGTCGGCCGGCTCGCCTTCGACGTGACGCTGCCCGAGCAGCCGGCCGGATACCTGCTGGCCCTGCTGCTCGCGACCGGCGCGGCCCTCGCCCTCGGCTCCGTCGTCTCGGCGCTGTCCCGCACCACGAAGATCGCGAGCGCGATCGGCTCGGCGGTGTTCTTCCCGATGATGTTCTGCGCGGGTGTGTGGCTGCCGGTGCAGGAGATGCCGCACACACTGGCGCGAGTGGTGCAGCTGACCCCGTTCGGCGCGGCGGCCCGCGCCCTGGGCGAGGCGGCGGCCGGGGACTGGCCCGGCTGGGGGCACCTGGGCGTGCTCACGGCCTGGACGGTACTGCTGACGGCGGGGGCGGCACGTTGGTTCCGCTGGGAGTGAGTGAGCCGTGCCCGACACTGGTGCCATGACGACCGCCGCGCAACAGCAGCCCCGGGCCTCCTTCGACACGTGGGGGCCCTGGGCGCTGCTGGCCGCCGGTGTCGTCGCGGGGACGATCTCCACCCGCCTGATCGGCGTGGACCGGTCCGAACTGGCCGTCACGGGAGCGCTCGTGGCAGCGGCCGTCGTGCTGCAGGCGGGCTGGGGGAGGGTGAAACGGAAGCGGCCGGGTCCGAGCCGCACCGGTGCCGGCCTCTACGTCCTGCGCTGGGCCATAGGCTTCGTGCTGACCTGGATCAACCCGTTCTTCGCCTTCTACGCCGTCACCGGCTACTACACCGCCGTCCGTGAGCTGCCCCGCCGCCTGGTGCTGCCCGGTCTCTTCCTGACCGCCATCACCATGTCCGGCAGCGAGATAGGCGGCATGCCGCCGCACGGGCTGATCCTGTGGCTCGGCTTCTTCCTGGTCCTGGGCGTCAACGTCGGCATGGTCGGTGTGTTCACCCGGTACGCCGTGCAGGAGCAGACCCGCGCCGTGGTCCAGGCCGACACCATCGCCGAACTGGAGCGCACCAACACCGCGTTGCAGCAGGCCCTGGACGAGAACGCGGCCCTGCACGCCCAACTCCTCGTCCAGGCAAGGGAGGCCGGGGTCGCCGACGAGCGCCGCCGGCTCGCGGCCGAGATCCACGACACCATCGCCCAGGGCCTGACCGGGATCATCGCCCAGCTCCAGGTCGTGGCGAACGCCTCCGACCTGGACACCGCCCGCGCCCACCTGGAGCGCGCCTCTTCCCTGGCCCGGCACAGCCTCGGCGAGGCCCGCCGCTCGGTGCACAACCTCGCCCCGGTCGCCCTGGCCCGCGACGGGCTGCCGGAAGCCCTGAAGAAGACGGTCGCCGAGTGGGGCGAACGCACCGGAGTGCAGGCCGAGTTCACCGTCACCGGCACTGCCGAGCAGCTGCACGACGAGGTCTCGGCGACCCTGCTGCGCATCGCCCAGGAGGCCCTGTCCAACGCGGCCCGGCACGCGCGTGCCACCCGGGTGGGCGTCACCCTGTCCTTCATGGGCGACGAGGTCAGCCTCGACATCCGCGACGACGGCACCGGCTTCGACCCGGAAGCCCTTCCCGCCCGCACCCGCGCCGGCGGCTTCGGCCTGGACGGCATGCGGGCCCGCGCCGAGCGGATCGCCGGCACGTTCACGGTGGAGTCCGAGTCGGGGCACGGCACGGCGCTGTCGGCTCGCGTACCGTTGGTGCGCGATGACCGATGAAGTGACCGTTTCCCTGTTGATCGTCGACGACCATCCCGTGGTACGGGACGGTCTGCGCGGCATGTTCGAGTCCGCGCCCGGCTTCACGGTGCTCGACGAGGCGGCCAACGGCGTCGAGGCGGTGGCGAAGGCCGCGGCCCTCGACCCGGACGTGGTCCTGATGGACCTGCGCATGCCCGGCGGCTCCGGCGTGGACGCCATCCGCGAGCTGACCCGGCGCGGCGCCCGCGCCAGGGTGCTGGTCCTCACCACCTACGACACCGACTCCGACACCCTTCCGGCGATCGAGGCGGGCGCGACCGGCTATCTCCTCAAGGACGCCCCGCGCGACGAGCTCTTCACCGCCGTCCGGGCCGCCGCCGAGGGCCGTACCGTCCTCTCCCCGGCCGTCGCCTCCCGCCTGGTCCACGCGGTCCGCACCCCCGGCAACGAGCCCCTCTCCGCCCGCGAACGCGAGGTGCTGGCACTCGTCGCCAAGGGCACGTCCAACCGCGAGATCGCCCGCGAACTGTTCATCAGCGAGGCGACCGTGAAGACCCACCTCACCCACCTCTACGCCAAGCTGGGCGTCAAGGACCGCGCGGCAGCCGTGGCCGTGGCGTACGACCGGGGGATCCTCGGCTGAGCCCCTGAGATCGGGCGCTGAAATGCAGGCTGAACGCCCCCGGTTGAGCGGGGGCGTTGTCCTACGGCACCCCGAGTTCGAACAGCGCGTACCCCGCGTAAGACCCCGAAGCCAGGGCCGCGATGCCCAGCAGGACGCACTGGACGCGCAGGCTCAGCCGGCGCATGCCGACGGCCAGGGGGAGGAACAGGGGGAAGCAGGGGAGGAGATAGCGGGAGACGTTGGCGAAGATCTGCTGGCTGCCGAGGACCAGGGCGAGCGTGAGGACGGTGTGGACGACCAGCACCGCCGGCGGGCGCAGCCGGAGCAGGAGGGGGAGGAGGGCGCAGGCCAGCAGGACGACGCCGACGCCGATGACGTCCGCGAAGGGGTACGCGAAGAGGTAGTCGAAGTGGCCCACCGGCACGGACTTCAGCACGTCGAGGGTCTGGCTGCCGTAGTCGAAGGTGTGTGCCCAGGCGTCCTTCTGGAGCTTGAAGTAACCCCCCAGGTTGCCCATGCGGTTGCCCACCCAGATCAGGTAACCGAGCAGCCCGAGCGGGGCCAGGGCCAGCGCGGCCAGCGGGCGCAGGACCCCGTCGCGCAGGACCCCTTCACGAGGTGCGCGCAGCTCCTCGCGCAGCGCCAGCAGCGCGGCGACGCCGAGCGCGGCGATCAGCGCGGCGGCCGTCGGACGGTTGAGGCCCGCCAGGAAGGTGAGGACGCCCGCGGTGAGCCAGCGGCGGGTCATGACCGCGTGGCAGGCCCAGACGGCGAGGGCGACATAGAGGGAGTCGGAGTAGACGGCCCACTCCACGCCGGAGCCCGGCCACACCGCCCACAGCCCGGCCGCGGCGAACCCGGCGCGCCGGCCGCCGAACCGCTCGGCCACGGCGTAGACGCCGAGGGCGGCGGCGAAGGAGGCGAGGACGGAGACCAGCATGCCGGCGCCGTACGGACCGAGGCCCGTCACCCACATCGCCAGCCGCATCAGCGCGGGGTAGAGCGGGAAGAACGCCGCCGAGTTGCCCTCCAGGGTGATCAGGCCGGTGGCGCCGGGGACCGGGACGAGCGCCGGGTGGTAGCCGTGCAGGGCGATCTGCTCGTACCACCAGCCGTCCCAGGTGGCCAGCACGTCCCAGGTGTGCGCTCCGCCGCCGAACCGCGGGTGCTTCGTGCGGTAGTCCCCGGCCGACGACAGCAGCCACATGAACGAGCAGAAGCCGACCAGCTTCAGGGCGCCGTACAGCGCGAGGACGGGACCGTGCCGGCGGACGGCGGTGCGCAGCCGCGCGCGCGGGTCGGAGGCGGGGTGGGGGCCGGCGGCGGGCATTGCCGGCATCGGATGCACGGCCGTGTTCACGAAGCCGTCCCGCGGCGGCGGGGTCCGGCCAGTTCGCGGCGCATCCGGGCGATGCCCCGCAGGTCGGCCAGGGCCGTGGCGAGGATGTCGACGCTGCTGTCGGGGTCGTCGACCCAGTCCACCGGCACCTCGTGGATCCGCAGCCCCGCCCGCTCGGCGCGCACCAGCAGCTCGGTGTCGAAGAACCACTCCCCGTCCCGCACCAGCGGCAGCAGCCGCTCGGCGACCTCGCGGCGCACCGCCTTGAATCCGCACTGCGCGTCGGAGAAGCCGACGGCGAGCGTGCAGCGCAACAGGACGTTGTAGCAACGGGAGATGACCTCCCGGCGCGGCCCGCGCACCACCCGCGCACCGGGGGCCAGCCGGGTGCCGATGGCCAGGTCGGAGTGGCCCGAGATCAGCGGGGCGACCAGCGGCAGCAGCGCCGTGAGCCCGGTGGACAGGTCCACGTCGAGATACGCCAGCACGGGCGCCCGTGAACCCGACCAGGCCGCCTGCAGCGCCCGGCCGCGGCCCTTCTCGGGCAGCCGCAGCGACTCCACCTCCGGCAGTTCCGCCGCGAGCCGGGCGGCGATCTGCGGGGTGCGGTCCGTGCTCGCGTTGTCGGCGACGGTGATCCGGAACGGGTAGGGGAAGGTGTCCCGCAGGTGTGCGTGCAGCCGGCGGACGCTCGGCTCCAGGTCCTTCTCCTCGTTGAACACCGGTACGGCCACGTCCAGGACGGGCTCGTCGTGGTGGCTGGGCAGGGGCGCGCGCCGGGGCAGCGGAGAGCCGGTCGGTATCCGGCGCGGGCGGAGGTTGATCACGTTAGTCCCCGTTTGTTCTGTGTGGTTCGTGGTCGTTGGTCTAGTAGCTGGTGCTGGTGCTGGTCGCCGAGGGAGGCACGGAGGTCTCCACCGTCCCGCCCGGTGTCTGTGTCGGCGTCTGCGGCGGTGTCTGCGGCGGTGTCTGTGTCTGTGTCGGCGTCTGTGTCGGCGACTGCGTCGCGGACCCGGACGTACTGGGCGGCGGGCTCGTCGAGTTGTCCCGCGAGGGAGACGTGCTGGGGGCGGGCGCCGGGCTGACGGCGGGCTGGGGGTGCGGTGTGCTGGGCTGCTCCGTGCCCGGTGTGTGCGGCCACAGGAACACGCCGACACCGAGCCCGGCCACCGCCAGCGCGGAACCGGCGGCCCGGCGCGCCGCCCGCACCCGGCGCCGTACGCGCACGCCCGTGCGGATCCGCTCCCGGTGCCTGGCCTCGAAGGGGCTGTGTTCCTGGGCGCTGTGCATCAGCTGCGTCAGCTGCCGCTCGAACTGATCCATGGCTTCTCCCTCACCCCACCGGCTCGATGACGTCGGCCAGGAGCCGGCGCAGCCGGGCCACCCCGCGCGCGGCATGCGACCGGGCGGTGCCCACCGGGCAGCCCAGGGCCTCCGCGACCTGCCGGTCGGGCAGGTCCTGGTAGTAGCGCAGCACCACGGCGGCCCGCTGCTGCGGGCTCAGTTGGGCGAGCGCGGCCTCCAGCCGGGAGCGTTCGGCCACGGTCGCCGACAGGTCACCGGCCGTCGCCACCTCGGGCAGCTCCGCGACGGGCCGCTCGCCCCACCAGCGGCGGCGCGCCGAGCGGGCCGCGGCGCGCGCCAGCACCTTGCGGACGTACGCCTCCGGTGCCTCGTCGGCAACCTTCGGCCAGACGAACCACAACTTGACCAAGGACTCCTGCAACAGGTCCTCGGCCCGATGCCGATCGCCGCCGGTGAGCAGCCGCGCCAGATGGAACAGTGCCGACCAGCGGGCCGCCACGAACGCGTCGTACTCACCGGCCCGAGCCTGCTCCATCCTCACGGTCCCCGTCCTCGCCGGCTGTCTCCACAAAGGGAAAGACTCTGGGCCCCGTTGTGCGCTGCACTCGGCGAGCGTGATCCGCGTCACGCACAACTGTCACACAGGCGCCACCCGGAGCAGCAGCACGCACCGCGCGGGCACCGTGATCGCCGTACCGGCCGGGTGGACCGTGCCCGGTGCCGCCGCCTGGTCCTCGCGGGAGGTGTCCACGACGACCTCGTACTCCCGCGCCCACGGCGGCCCCGGCAGGGCGAAGGACACCGGCCGGTCGCCCGCGTGCAGCACGGCGAGGAAGCTGTCGTCGAGGACCGGCGCGCCCCGCTCGTCGCGGCCCGGGATGTCCCGCCCGGAGAGGTACATGCCGAGCGTGGCCGCCGGGGCGTACCAGTCGGCCTCGGTCATCTCCTCGCCCCGCGGGGTGAACCAGGCCAGGTCGCGCAGCCCGTCCGCCGAGTGGGCGCGGCCGGAGAAGAAGGCGCGGCGGCGCAGCACGGGGTGCCGGTGGCGCAGGGCGAGCAGCCGGGAGGTCAGGTCGAACAGCGCGCGCCAGCCGGGCTCCGCGAGCAGGCTCCAGTCCAGCCAGCCGATCTCGTTGTCCTGGCAGTAGGCGTTGTTGTTGCCGTGCTGGGTGCGGCCGAGTTCGTCGCCTGCGACCAGCATCGGCACGCCCGTGGACAGCAGCAGAGTCGTGAGCAGGTTCCGCAGCTGGCGGCGGCGCAGCGCCCGTACCCGCTCGTCGGCCGTCTCTCCCTCCGCCCCGCAGTTCCAGGAGCGGTTGTCGTCGCTGCCGTCCCGGTTGTCCTCGCCGTTGGCCTCGTTGTGTTTGGTCTCGTACGACACGAGGTCGCGCAGCGTGAAACCGTCGTGCGCGGTGACGAAGTTGACGGAGGCGTAGGGGCGCCGGCCGCCCCAGGCGTACAGGTCGCTGGAGCCGGACAGGCGGTAGCCCATCTCCCGTACGTCGGGCAGCGCATGGCGCCAGAAGTCGCGGACGGTGCCCCGGTAGCGGTCGTTCCACTCCGTCCACAGGGGCGGGAAGGCGCCCACCTGGTAGCCGCCCGAGCCGACGTCCCAGGGCTCGGCGATCAGCTTCACCCGGCGCAGCACCGGGTCCTGGGCGATGACCGCGAGAAAGGGGGAGAGCATGTCGACGTCGTGCATCGAGCGGGCGAGCGCGGCGGCGAGGTCGAAGCGGAAGCCGTCCACGCCCATCTCGGTGACCCAGTAGCGCAGCGAGTCCGTGATCAGGCGCAGCACCTGCGGCCGGACGACGTGCAGGGTGTTGCCGCAGCCGGTGTAGTCGGCGTAGCGGCGGGCGTCGTCCCCGAGCCGGTAGTAGCCCCGGTTGTCGATGCCCTTCAGGGACAGCGTGGGCCCCAGCTCGCCCGCCTCGGCGGTGTGGTTGTAGACCACGTCGAGGATGACCTCGATGCCGGCCGCGTGCAGCGCGCGGACCATCCGCTTGAACTCGCCGACCTGCTGGCCCGTCGTACCGGAGGCGGCGTAGGCGGCGTGCGGGGCGAAGTAGCCGATGGAGTTGTACCCCCAGTAGTTCCTCAGGCCCCGGCGCAGCAGATGGTCCTCGTGGGCGAACTGGTGGACGGGCAGCAGCTCCACGGCCGTCACGCCCAGCTTCACCAGGTGCTCGATCGCGGCCGGGTGCGCCAGCCCCGCGTAGGTGCCGCGCAGTTCCTCGGGGATGTCCGGGTGCAGCTTGGTGAAGCCGCGCACGTGCAGCTCGTAGATGACGGAGTCGGCCCACGGGGTCTTCGGGCGGCGGTCGTCCTCCCAGTCGTCGTCATCGTCGACGACGACCCCCTTGGGCACGTACGGCGCCGAGTCCCGGTCGTCGCGCACGGTGTCGGCGACATGCTGCTCCGGCCAGTCCCGGACGTGCCCGTACAACTGTGGCGACAGCCCAAAAGTGGCGTATTCCCCGTCCACGGCGCGCGCGTACGGGTCCAGCAGCAGCTTCGCCGGATTCCAGCGGGCACCGGTCCACGGGTCCCAGCGGCCGTCCACCCGGTAGCCGTACCGCTGTCCGGGCCGCACGCCGGGGACGAAGCCGTGCCAGATCTCGTGCGTCAGCTCGGTCAGCGGCACCCGGGTCTCCCGGCCCCCCTCGTCGAACAGGCACAGCCGGACCGCCTCCGCCCCGCCCGCCCACAGCGCGAAGTTGGTGCCCGCGACCCCGTCCGGCCCCGTGCGGAACCGGGCCCCGAGCGGGGTCGGCGCGCCCGGCCACACCGGCGGGGCGGGCGGTGCGGCGCGGCGGGCGCCGTTCACCGCGGCGGCCTGGTGCCCGCCCTCGGCGGTCCGCGCCTCGGCCAGTGCCCGCTGCTCGGCTGCGCTCGTCACCAGTCGGCCCCTCTTTCAGTGGCTCGCCGGGGCGCGGTCGGCCGTGCCGAAAGGCCGACCGCGCCCGGACCTCCCGGCCCGCGGCACGCCCGGCCACCCGTCACGGCTGCGCCCCGACGGCTCTGACACAGCTGCGCCCCGAGACCAGGGGGGTGTCTTCCCGACCAGCTCTGTTCCCTTCTGCCGACCTGATCCTGAAGACACCCCCCCTGACGAGGGCGCTGCGGCTCCCCTGTGTGTCGTCCTCCCCCTGTTCTGCCCAGCGCACGGGTCGCACTCACGTTTCCCAGAGCGGGCCCGTCGTCGTTTCCCCGGGGCGGGCCCGTCGTTGAGTCCGGCGTGAGGCACGTACAAGCACGCGCACGGCGCACGGAGGCCGCGCTGGCCGCGGCACTGACATGGGCGGCTCTGCTGGCCGGCTGCTCCTCGGGCGGCTCCGGCGGACTGGACTTCGACCGGATCTTCGGCAAACCCCCTTCCCCCGAGGACGTCATCCGCATCACCCCGGACGACGGGGGCAAGGACGTCCGCCCCGACTCGCGGCTGCGGGTGCGGGTGCCCGACGGGCGCCTGGAGAAGGTGAAGGTCACCAAGTCCCAGGACGCGCAGGACTCCCCGGTCCCCGGGCACGTCAGCGCCGACGGCCTGACCTGGCAGCCCGACGACGACCGGCTGGCGCTCGCCGCCAAGTACACCGTCGACGCGGTCGCGCTGGACGACGGGGGCCGCCGCTCGGCCCGGCACACCACCTTCACCACGCTCGTCCCCGACGAGCGGTTCATCTCCTACGTCACCCCCGAGAACCGTTCCGTCGTCGGCACCGGGATGATCGTCTCCCTCTCCTTCAGCCGGGAGATCGCCGACCGGGCCGCCGTCGAACGCGCCGTCCGCGTCACCGCCCAGCCCCCCGTGGACATCCGCCCGCACTGGTTCGGCAACGGCCGCCTGGACTTCCGCCCCGAGCACTACTGGAAGCCCGGGACGGAGGTCACCGTCGACCTGCGCCTGCGGGACGTGGCGGGGGCGCCGGGCATCTACGGCCTCCAGTACAAGACGCTCGGCTTCACCGTGGGCCGCAGCCAGGTCTCGTGGGTCGACGCGGCCAAGCACACCATGGAGGTACGGCGCGACGGACAGCTGCTCGCCACCGTGCCGATCAGCGCGGGCGCCCCCGAACACCCCACGTACAACGGCAAGATGGTGGTGATGGACATGCTGGACGTCACCCGCATGAACAGCCGCACGGTCGGCTTCGGCGGCGAGTACGACATCCCCGACGTCCCGCACGCCATGAGACTCACCGACTCCGGCACCTTCCTGCACGGCAACTACTGGGCCCCCGACGCCCCCGGCCACGTGAACGTCAGCCACGGCTGCGTGGGCCTCAGGGACGTCAAGGGCGGCAGCTCCAACACCCCCGCCGGCTGGTTCTACGACCGCAGCCTGATCGGCGACGTCGTCGAGGTCGTGAACAGCAAGGACAAGATGGTCGCAGCCGACAACGGCCTCGGCGGGTGGAACCTGAGCTGGCAGCAGTGGACGGCGGGCAGCGCGATCAAGTGAGCTCGTACGGGCGGGACTTGGGCGTCACGCGTGGGCGTCCGGGGCGAAGCCCTCCGGCGCCTGGTCGAGGAAGGCGGAAACCGAACCGATCCGGCCGTCCGCGTCGAAGACCAGGATGTCGGTGCCGGTGGCGAACGACTCCTTGCCCCCCGCCTCGATCCGCCACATCAGCCGGGCGCGGCCGTGATGGACCTCCGGCTCCTGCCGGGTGCTGAAGACGGCGCCGCCCATGTGCTCCGTGAACACCGCACGTAGTCGTCGATGGTCGCCCGGTGCAGGGCGGTGACGGTCTCGGTGCTCTCGGTCGTGGCCGACTCCCATTCTGATGGCTGGAGTTGCGCGCCTCTATGGCGTCACGCGTTTCGTTGGCGTTGCGCTTCACGACCCTGCGCGCCCCAGCCGCCCCGCGTCGATAACCCGCGAGGTTATTGCCGCCCGCGCCGTGATCGGCCAGCCTCGGGGCATGGTCACCACGTCACCGGTCGGGCTGCTCGTACGACGCCGGCGGGAGCACCGCCGCCGCTCGCAACTGGATGTCGCGGTGGCGGCCAACCTCTCGACAAGGCACCTGAGTTACATCGAGACCGGGCGCGCCACCCCGAGCCGGAACATGATCGCAACGCCTGGTATCTGGCCGCCGGTTTCGCACTGGTGTACCCCGAGCGCTCGCTCGCCGACCTCGGCGCGGCCCGCGCCGCCGTGGACGCCGTACTCGCCGGCCACGAGCCCAACCCGGCGCTCGCGGTCGACGTGCGCTGGCAGCTGCTGACCGCCAACCGTGCGGCGATGGCCTTCCTGGGCGACCTCCCGCCCGCGCTGTGCACGCCTCCCCTCAACGTGCTCAGGGCGACCCTGCACCCCGACGGCCTGTCCCGGCGGATCAGGAACCTCGGCCAGTGGCGCGGGCACGTCCTGCGCCGCCTGCGCCGGCAGCTCGCCCGCACCACGGCGGAGGGCCTGGCGGAGCTGCTGGCCGAGATCGAGTCCTACCCGGTCCCGGCCGGCCACGCCGACGAGGAGCCGGTCAACGACCTGGCCGTCCCGCTGCTGCTCGCCACGGACTTCGGCGACCTCAGCCTCCTGTACACCACCACGGGCTTCGGATCCCCGCGCGACGTGACGCTGGACGAGATCGCCAACGAGACGTTCTTCCCCGCCGACAGCGCCACGGCGGAACTGCTGCGGGCCATGGCCGAAGTTGCGACCCAACGGTGACATTCGTCTGACAGCTTGCTCAAAACCCTGCGATTACCATGCATCAATGGGCGTGCTGGGCGCGCCGGGGTGTGGGCCCGACCAGGGCCTGTGAGGGGAGAACAACTTGAACGTGCGGCCGATATCGGGGGCATCGGTTGAGGGGCGGGGCACGCGCCGTAAGGGGCTGGCACTCATAGCGGGCGCCCTGCTGCTCTCGCTCACCGCGTGCGGCGGGGGCGGCGACTCGGGGTCCGGCTCCGGGGACGGCAAGGGCAAGGGCTCGACCCAGGGCAAGCAGTCCGCCGCCGCCGTGACCATATCGCCCAAGTCCGGCGCCACCGGCGTCGACACCAGGGGCGCCCTGAAGGTCAGCGTCGCCCAGGGCAAGCTGACCGAGGTCACGGTCAAGGACGCCAAGGGCGCGAAGGTCGACGGCGCCATCACCGGCGGCGGCGCCTCGTGGACGCCGTCGGCCCATCTGGCCGCCGCCACCAAGTACACGGTGCACGCGGTCGCCAAGGACTCCGCGGGCCGCGAGGCGGCCGAGGACTCCACGTTCACCACGCTCACGCCGCGGAACACCTTCGTCGGCTACTTCACCCCCGAGGACGGCTCCACCGTCGGCGTCGGCATGCCGTTCTCCGTCCGCTTCACCCGGGGGATCACCCATCCCCAGGACGTGGAGAAGGCCGTCCGGATCAAGACCGAGCCGGCTGTCGACGTCGAGGGCCACTGGTTCGGCAACGACCGCCTGGACTTCCGCCCCGAGCACTACTGGAAGTCCGGCACGAAGGTCACCGTCGACCTGGACCTCGACGGGGTCGAGGGCCGCGACGGCGTCTACGGCAAGCAGCACAAGACGGTGAAGTTCACCATCGGCCGCAACCAGGTCTCCGTCGTGGACGCCAAGAAGCACACGATGAAGATCACCCAGGACGGCAAGGTCATCAAGACCCTCCCGGTCACCACCGGCAAGCCCGGCTACGACACCTGGAACGGCCAGATGGTGATCAGCGAGAAGCTCGCCGTGACCCGGATGAACGGCGAGACCGTCGGCTACGGCGGCGAGTACGACATCAAGGACGTCCCGCACGCCATGCGCCTGACCACGTCCGGCACCTTCATCCACGGCAACTACTGGGGTGGCGGCGCCTTCGGCAACTTCAACGCCAGCCACGGTTGCGTCGGCCTGCGCGACGTGCGCGGCGGCTACGACAAGGGCGTCCCGGCGGCCTGGTTCTTCAACCACTCGATCGTCGGCGACGTGGTGGTCGTCAAGCACTCGAACGACCGCACGGTGGACCCGGCCAACGGGCTCAACGGCTGGAACCTGTCCTGGGCCGAGTGGACCAAGTAGGCCCCGCGTGACATTGCGGGCCCGGTGCTGTGACCTACGGCACCGGGCCCGCCGCCGTTAGTCCCCGTTAACCTGCTGCGCATGACCGTAACTCTCGAAGTCGCCGAAGGCGTCGGAACCCTGCGTCTCGACCGGCCTCCGATGAACGCGCTGGACATCGCCACCCAGGACCGGCTGAAGGAACTCGCCGAGGAGGCCACGCGGCGCGACGACGTGCGCGCCGTGGTGATCTACGGCGGCGAGCGGGTGTTCGCGGCGGGCGCGGACATCAAGGAGATGCAGGACATGGACCACACCGCGATGGTCCTGCGCGCCCGCGCCCTGCAGGACTCCTTCACCGCCGTGGCCCGCATCCCCAAGCCCGTCGTGGCCGCCGTCACCGGCTACGCGCTCGGCGGCGGCTGCGAACTGGCCCTGTGTGCCGACTACCGCATCGCCGCCGACAACGCCAAGCTCGGCCAGCCCGAGATCCTGCTGGGCCTGATCCCGGGCGCCGGCGGCACCCAGCGGCTGCCCCGCCTGGTCGGTCCTTCCAAGGCCAAGGACCTGATCTTCACAGGCCGGATGGTGAAGGCCGACGAGGCCCTGCAGATCGGCCTGGTCGACCGGGTCGTCCCGGCCGCCGAGGTGTACGAGCAGGCGCACGCCTGGGCCGCGAAGCTCGCCCAGGGGCCGGCGATCGCGCTGCGCGCGGCGAAGGAGTCCATCGACGCAGGCATCGAGACCGACCTCGACACCGGGCTCGCCGTGGAACGGAACTGGTTCGCGGGGCTGTTCGCCACCGAGGACCGGGAGCGGGGCATGCGCAGCTTCGTCGAAGAAGGGCCGGGCAAGGCCAAGTTCCTGTGATCTTCGCGACCGTGTCCGTGGTGTGAACTTCCGCAAGTTTGCTTGCAGTTGACGCGGTCGTCTGATCCGGGGTCCCTCGATGGGGCGGTTTATGGGAGCCTTATGGCAGCCTTAACTCTGCCGCGTCGAGGGAGCCTGACGATTGCCCGGAAGTGAGCCGTCGCGGCAGGTCAAAGGGGTTACGCCGGACGTTGTCGTGCCGTCGGCATATGCCGATCGACCGGCCCGGAACGGGGGCGCGCGAGGGGCGCATTCCTCCGGAACGGCCCCGAAGACGGCTCCGGACGGCCATCATGGGGGCATGGCGGGGCTGGAGGGCATCGAACAGCCGCGGGGACACAGTCGTGCGACCGCGGCACGCTGGTCGCCGGCGGTCGAGGACGAACGTGCGCTCAAGGCGCTCGAACTGTTCGGCAACCCGACGGAGGCGGAGGTGCCGCTGCCGTCCCGCCCGGAGTCCGCGGCCACCGCGCGCCGGCTGGCCCAGGTCGTGGTGCTGCGCCACTGGCGGCTGACGCCCAAGCTGACCGAGGACGCGGTCTTACTCGTCTCCGAACTCGTCGGCAACGCCGTACGGCACACCGGCGCCCGCGTCTTCGGACTGCGCATGCGCCGCCGCCCCGGCTGGATCCGCGTCGAGGTCCGTGACCCCTCCCGCGGTCTGCCCTGTCTGATGCCGGTTCAGGAACTGGACGTCAGCGGGCGCGGCCTGTTCCTGGTGGACAAACTCTCCGACCGCTGGGGCGTCGACCTGCTGCCGCGCGGTAAGACGACCTGGTTCGAGATGCGGGTCGCCGACCGCTGAACGGCCGCTGAGCGAGCGCTGAATACGGCGGCCCGGGACGCGTTGTGTGCGCCGCGACCCGAAAATGTCCCCCGATTGGGGCAATCGGTCGTTTTCTTACCTAACACCCCTTAAATGGTGCGGGTGACCACGACCAACCGACGCGGGATGCTGCGCACGGGCGCCGGGCTCGTCGCCGGGGGCGCGCTCGCCGCCGGTTGCGGCGGTGCCCCGGCCGCCGCCCCGCACGCCACCACGACCTCCGCGCGGCAGGGATCCGGCCCGCCCACCCCTGCGTCCGGCCACCCCGCGGCCACGCCCCGCACGGCCCCCGCCCCCCGCGCCTACCCCGGACAGCCCGCGCAGATCAGCCACGGCCCGCGCACCCGCCCCCAGGTCGCCCTCACCTTCCACGGCCAGGGGGACCCGGCGCTGGCCCACTCCCTGCTCACCACGGCCGAGCAGCGCGGTGCCCGGCTCACCGTCCTCGCCGTCGGCGGCTGGCTGGACGAACACCCCGACGTCGCCCGCCGCATCCTCGACGGCGGCCACGACCTCGGCAACCACACCCAGCGGCACGTCGCCGTCAACACCCTCTCCGCGGCCGAGGCCCGCAAGGAGATCACCGACTGCGCCGACCGCCTCAGGCGGCTCACCGGATCCATCGGCACCTGGTTCCGGCCCTCCCGTGCCCCGACCGCCACCCCGCTCGTCGCCCGGCTGGCCCGCACCGCCGGCTACCCGCACGTGCTGTCGTACGACGTCGACTCCCTCGACTACACCCGCCCCGGCGCCCCCGCCATCACCCGCAAGATCCTCGCCGAGGTGCGGGGCGGGTCGGTGGTGAGCCTGCACTTCGGGTACCCGGACACGGTCGCCGCCCTGCCCGAGGTCCTCCACGAACTCGACCGCCGCGGACTGCGCGCGGTCGCCACCACGGAGCTGCTGAGCTGATGCGATCCACGAAAGCCGTCCTCCGAGCCGCCCGCCTGCTGGCCGCCGGTGCCGCTCTCACTGCCCTGACGCTGCTGTCCGCGTGCAGCGGGGGCTCCCAGGCCCACGATAACGAGGCCCTCGGCAGCAAGGCGCCGGTCCGGCCGCAGGTGGGCAAGCAGCCGGCGAACGCCGCGGCAGGCCTGTCCGGGATGCCTCCGGTGCTGGACCGGAAGGACGTCTACGCCGCCGACCGGCCGAACCAACTCTCGCCCGTGGTCAAGGACTTCCCCTCCCGGGTGTACGTCCCCAACACCAACTCCAACACCGTCACGGTCATCGACCCGAAGACGTACCGGATCCTTGAGACCATCCCGGTCGGCCGTCAGCCCCAGCACGTGGTGCCCTCCTGGGACCTGAAGACGCTCTGGGTCAACAACGACCTCGGCAACAGCCTGACCCCCATCGACCCGAGGACCGGCCGGGCCGGCAGGCCGGTCGAGGTGCACGACCCGTACAACCTGTACTTCACGCCCGACGGCAAGTATGCCGTCGTCATGGCCTCCATGGACCGCGCCCTCGTCTTCCGCGACGCGCACACCATGGAGGTCGTGAAGTCCGTGCCCGTCAGCTGCTACGGGGTCAACCACGCCGACTTCTCCCTCGACGGCCGCTACTTCATCGTCTCCTGCGAGTTCAGCGGCGAGCTCCTCAAGGTCGACACCGCGAGGATGAAGGTCGTAGGGGAGCAGAAGCTGCCGTTCCGCGGCGCCATGCCGCAGGACGTCAAGGTCTCACCCGACGGCAAACGGTTCTACATCGCCGACATGATGGCCAACGGCCTGTGGATCCTGAACGGCGACAGCTTCGAGCGCCCCCGCTTCCTCGCCACCGGCAGGGGCACCCACGGCCTGTACGTCAGCCGGGACTCCCGCGAGATGTACATCTCCAACCGGGGCGAAGGGACCATCTCCGTCTTCGACTTCCCCCGGAACCGGCTCACCGAGAAGTGGCGCCTGCCCGGCGGCGGCAGCCCCGACATGGGCGGCGTCTCGGCCGACGGCAAGGTGCTGTGGCTGTCGGGCCGGTACAACGCCGAGGTCTACGCCATCGACACCCGCACCGGCAGGCTCCTGGCCCGCATCAGGGTCGGCAGCGGCCCCCACGGCCTCGCCGTCTACCCGCAGCCCGGCCGCTACTCCCTCGGCCACACCGGCATCTTCCGCTGACCGCACGGCAGTCGGAGCCACGGCCGCCGCACCGACCACGCTCCTTGAGTCTCCACCCGCTGGAAGGCCCAGACTTCCAGCCATGACCGAAGACGGCACCGCACTCTTCACCATCGGCGAACTGGCCCGCGCCACCGGACTGACCGTGCGCACCATCCGCTACTGGTCCGACGAGGGCGTCCTGCCCCCCGTCGGCCGTTCCACGGGCGGCTACCGGCTCTACGATGCCGCCTGCGCCGCCCGCCTGGAACTCATCCGTACCCTGCGCGAGCTGGGCCTCGGCCTGGAGGACGTGCGCAGGGTGCTGGCGGGGGAGCGGACGGTCGCCGAGGTCGCGGCCACGCACGTCGCCGCCCTGGACGCGCAGATCAGGTCGCTGAAGGTGACGCGGGCGGTGCTGTCGTCCGTGGCGCGGCGCGGTTCCACCGCGGAGGAGATGACCCTGATGAACAAGCTCGCCCGCCTGTCTGCCGCCGAGCGCCAGCGGATCATGGAAGAGTTCGTGGAGGAGACCCTGCACGGGCTCGACAACGTCGACCCGGACGTCCGGGAACGGATGCGGGCGACCGCCGTAGACTTGGCGGAGAACCCGACGCCCGAGCAGGTCGACGCCTGGGTGGAGCTGGCCGAGCTGCTCCAGGACCCGGAGTTCCGGGCGCAGATGCGCCGCGCGCTCGAGTACAACTCCGCCGACCGGCTGCCCGGGGCGCCGCGCGGACGGTCCCTGTGGTTCGCCAAGCGGCTGGTGGAACTGGCGGCCCCGGCCCGGGAGCGCGGCCTCGACCCCGCGGCGCCCGAGGCCGAGGAGGTGCTGCGGGAACTCTTCGGTGACGTCGACCTGAGCGCCGCACTGGACCGTATGACGGCTGGGTTCAACGACCGGGTCGCCCGCTACCGCGAACTGCTCGCCATCGTGAACCGGCAGCCCATGCCCCCGCACGCCGAGGACTTCGCATGGGTGGTCGCCGCACTGCGTGCTCACGCGGGCCGTTAATCTGACCAGCGTCAGTACGCCTGCACGGCACAAGAAACACGAACAAAAGGGGCGGATCCGGTGGCGGACATCGAGGAAGCACGTAAGCAGTTCGAGCGGATCGACGCGAACGGTGACGGTTTCATCACCGCCGCCGAGTTCAAGCACGCGCTGGCTCAGGAGGGTGACTGGAACGTCACCGAGGCGGTCGCCGCGGCCATCATCAAGACCCGCGACCTCAACGGCGACCAGGTTCTGTCGTTCGACGAGTTCTGGGCCTACCTGAGCAAGTGACGCGGAGGCGCCGGGGCGGTCGTCAGGCCGCCCGCCTGCGGTACTGCCCCGGCGCCACCCCGTACTCCCGCTTGAAGGCCTTGGCGAAGGCGAACTCCGACGCGTAGCCGATGCGCTGGGAGATCTCCCGCAGGGAGAGGTCGTCGTGGCGCAGCAGGCGGCCCGCCGTCGTCATGCGCCACCAGGTCAGATATGCCAGCGGCGGCTCGCCCACCAGCGCCGTGAACCGGCGTGCGAAGGCCGCGCGGGACAGCCCCGCCGCGGCGCCGAGCTCCGCCACCGTCCAGGCGCGGGCCGGGTCGCCGTGGATCGCGCGCAGCGCCGCCGCGACCGCCGGGTCGGCCAGCGCGCCCGCCCAGCCCCGGGCCCGCCCGGCGGCCCGCTCGCTCTCCCACCACGCCCGCAGGATGTACAGCAGCAGGGTGTCCAGCAGCGACGTGATGATCGCGTCGGTGCCCGGCGCCTCCTCCTCCAGCTCCATCCCGAGCAGTTCCACCGCCGCCCGCAGCGAGCGATGGGTGCCCACCCGGGCGGGCAGGTGCACGACCTCCGGCAGCTCCCCGAGCAGCCGGCGGGAGCGGTCGCGGTCGAACCGGTAGATGCCGCACAGCGTGACCGTGTCCGGGCAGCCCGGCCTCGGCTCACCGCGGTCCGGACCTCCGCTCCAGGTGCCGTCGGGCAGCAGCCGTACTTCCTGCGCCGCTACGCCGGGCGCGCTGACCAGGGCGTGCCCCTGCCCGCGCGGAAGGAAGACGACGTCCCCGGGAGCCAGCGCGAGCGGCTCGCCCTCGGCCGGGATCAGCCAGGCCGAACCGCGCAGCACCACATGGAACCCGGCCTCCTCCGAATCCTCCCAACGCGTGCCCCAGGGCGCGTACTTGTCGTTCCGGGAGGAGTGCGGGCGTCCGGTGCGCATGGCGGCGACGACGTCGCTGAGTACGTCCATGTCACCACCGTAGCCGGGCAGTTGGCGAAGCGAGACGCACGGACATGAACCGGAGACCGGAGGACATGGAGCGTCTTCGCCCGGGACCATAGCGTCGACGGCATGACGAACACCGCACGCACTGTGCTCTTTCACGAACTCGGCGGCCCCGACGTGCTCACCATCGAGGACGTCGAACTGCGCGCCCCGGGCCCGGACGAGGTCCTGGTGAAGGTCGAGGCGCTGGGCCTCAACCGCGCCGAGGCCCTCTTCCGCGCGGGCACCTACTACTACCAGCCCACCCTGCCCGCCTCCCGCAACGGCTACGAGGCGGCCGGCGAGGTCGAGGCGGTGGGCGAGGACGTGACCGCGTTCGCGCCGGGCGACAAGGTCCTCTCCGCCGCCAACTTCGAACTCAGTACCCACGGGGTCCACGCCGAGCGCGTCGTCCTGCCCGCCGACGCGCTCGTGTTCCGCCCCGCCGGAGTCGACGCGGTCACCGGCGCCGCCGCCTGGCTGACCTACACCACGGCCTACGGCGCCCTGGTCGAGCGGGCCGGGCTGGAGCCGGGACACCAGGTGCTGATCACCGGCGCGTCCAGTGGGGTCGGTACGGCCGCGATCCAGGTCGCCCGGCGGGCCGGCGCCGTCCCGATCGCCACCACCCGCACGCAGGCCAAGCGGCAGCAGCTGCTCGACCTCGGCGCCGAGCACGTGATCGTCAGCGAGGACGAGGACGTGGTGAAGGAGGCCCGCCGGCTGACCGGTGGCCGGGGCGTGGACATCGTGCTGGACGCGATCGGCGGCCCCGGCTTCAACGCGCTCGGCGACGCGGTCACCTGGGACGGCACCCTGGTCAGCTACGGCTGGCTGGACGAACAGCCCATCCTGCTGCCCCGGAACTGGCCGCTCACCGTCCACGGGTACGCCAACTTCGTCCTCACCGGCACACCGGAGGGCCGCCGGCGCGGCGCCCACTACCTCGGCGCCGGACTCACCGACGGCACCCTGCGCCCCGTCGTCGCCGAGGTCTTCGACGGCCTCGACCGGATCCGGGACGCCCACCGGCTGATGGAGTCCAACCGGCACACGGGCAAGATCGTCGTACGGGTCTGAGCCGGTTCACCCGATCGCCGCAGCACCCGGAATAGCCGTCGCCCCGCCGGGGTTGACGCCCATCACTGGAAACATGCATGTGCATGAGTCACCCTCTGGAGGGTCTGTCATGAAGATCGGCATCATCGGTGCGGGCAACATCGGCGGCAACCTCACCCGGCGGCTCACCGCCCTCGGCCACGACGTCTCCGTCGCCAACTCGCGCGGCCCCGAGACGCTCAAGGAACTGAGCGAGGAGACCGGCGCGACCGCCGTCCTGGCCGCGGACGCGGCGAGGGGCGCCGAGCTCGTCGTCGTCACCGTCCCGTTGAAGGCGGTCCCGAAGCTCCCCGCCGGCCTGCTGGACGGCGCGGCCGAGGGCGTCGCCGTGATCGACACCGGCAACTACTACCCGCGGGAGCGGGACGGCCGGATCGCCGGGATCGAGGACGAGGGCCTCACCGAGAGCCGCTGGACCGAGCGGCACCTCGGCCACCCGGTGATCAAGGCCTTCAACGGCACCTACGCCGAGGACATCCTGGACCGCCCCCGCCCCGCGGGCGACCCCGGCCGCCTGGCCCTCCCGGTCGCCGGCGACGACGCGGCGGCCAAGGCCAAGGTCCGCGCCCTGATCGACGAACTGGGCTTCGACACGGTCGACTCGGGCGGCATCGACGACTCCTGGCGCCAGCAGCCCGGCACCCCGGTGTACGGCCTCCGAGAAGGCACGGCGGCGGTACAGAAGGCCCTCGCCGAGGCGCCCCGGGAACGCCCGGCGGAGTTCCGGGCGTAGCCGGGCCCGGCCGGCCGGGTTCCGGGTTACGGAGCGGCCCACCCGCGTAGTTCGTCCACGTCCGCGAAGTGGGCCACGTCCTTGTCGTGCGGCTGGGAGGTGTACTGGTGGAACCGCCAGTGCGCCTTGATGCGGGGCTTGCCGGCGGTGACGTAGTCGGCGATCCAGAGGCCGTCGCCGGCGTACGAGGTGGTGTCGACGTTCAGCCAGAAGTCGCGGCTGCAGTAGAGGACGACGCGGTTGTCCGGGCGCAGGTGCTTCAGCTTCCGGATGAAGGCGTCCTTCTCCGCGTTGGTCGCGTGCGTGCCGTCGTCGGTGGTCTCCCAGTCGACGGCGAGGATGTCGCCCGGCCGTTCCGGGGCGTGCTGGAGGAAGTGCTCGGCCTGGGCGGTGAGGTTGCCGGGCCACAGGAAGTGGTAGAAGCCGACGACCAGTCGCGCCTCGCGGGCGGTCCCGGTCTGGTGCGCGAGCCTGGGGTTGACGTACGAACGGCCCTCCGTCGCCTTGATGAAGGCGAAGGAGAGGCCGTCCGTGCTGTACGAGGAGGACTGGAACGAGCTGACGTCGATGCCGTGGAGCATGGCGGACTCCGTAAATGCCAGTGGGGTGACAGGAGTTGACTGCTGTATGCCCCACCTTGGCACGAAGGATCCCTCCGCACCCCGGAAACGTCGACTTCGGAACGGAGTACTCAGCTTCGGGTGGTCACCGAACTCAGCACCGACGCCGATTTCGCCGACCAGTCCGAGGTGATGAGACTCGCGTGGTCCCCCGCCAACAGGGCGAGCCGGGCGGCGACTTCGGCGTCCGTGGGGTTGGTGGAGGAGATTGCCGGGGACACGCCGTCGGCGCCCGTCATGATCAGGATGTAGTGGTTCGCGGAGTAGAACGCCGTGTTGTATCCGCCGTTCACGTACGTAGCCGCGTCCCCGTCGAAGAACACGAACCAGGGCCGGATCGAGGCATCGTAACTGGTGCGCGGATCGCCGTTCTCGGCGCCCAGGACGGCCGGAAAGGCCTCGGCGGAGGAGATGCGGCCGGCGGCGTACAGGTCCCGCAGATGGTCCCCGTACTCCTCGTCCGTCCAGTAGCTGTCGAACGGGTTGGCCTGCTCCACCGTGCCCGGGATCAGCTCGAACAGGAACTTGCCCTTGAGGGAGTCACGGGAGGGCCAGGCATTGGCCTTGGCCGCCGCGTCCAGGGAGGCGTACGTTCCGCCCAGCAGATCCGCCGGCTTGAAGACGCTGCTGCCGAGCTTCTGTGACACGAGCGAGTCGAACGCGGCAGGGCCGAGGCCCGCCTTGTTGTAGAAGCCGACCTTCATCTCGACCTTGACGACGATCGGCGGGTGGTCGGGGTGGAGCTGGTTCCAGGCGGCCATGTTGTCCAGGCAGCTGCCCAGATCCTGGTTGCGGCTCTTGCTGTACAGCTCGGCCGGGGTCTTCGCGGCCTCGCAGTTGTTGTCGTTGCCCCACGGATTGCTGTGACTGACCCGCCACCGGTGGCTGATCGTGTCGACGTACACGTCCAGCTCCAGCAGCGAGGCTCCCGAGTCCAACGCCTGTGCGAAGTAGGTGTACTTGGCCTTGTCGTACGCGTTGTGCGTTCCGATGGCCGTCGTCTCGGAGAGTTTCGGCGACGCCGCGCGGGCGTGTGCCGGTACTGCTACCAACAGCGCGGCGGCGCCCACCAGCGCCGCCAGCCGTCTCACCATGCGAGTCGAGCGCATGCTCAAGTCCCCCCTGCTGTGGTCGGGTTGGCGGCAGCGTAGGGGCTGACAGTTACTGTGCGGTAGCCCCTGGAGGAACTTCAGCCGCCCGCCGAGCCGGTCGCACCTCGGCGGGCCGCCGTGGCCGCCACCACTGCGTCACAGCGCCCCGAAACCACCCGGTCCTCCCGATCCGGGTCAGGTCCGGCTCGCACGACGCGCGTCCGCGGGTCCGCCTGCCGCGCCCCGGGAGGCCGCGGCGCGAGGAGGGGGCAGCTCGCCGTACTGCCCGTACTGCCCGTACCTGCCGTAGTGGTTGCCCTTGGGGACCGGAGCCATGCTGAAGACGGTGCCGAGGACGCGAACGCCCACGCGGTCCAGCGATGCCGAGGCGGAGCGAACCTGGTCCCGGCTGGTCTTGGCGGCGCGGACGACGAGCAGCGCGCCCTGGGTGAGCGACGCGAGCCCGATGGTGTCGGCGACCGGCAGCAGCGGCGCGGTGTCGACGATCACGACCTCATAGGTGTCCGCCAGCTCCCGCAGCACCTCTTCCATGCGCGCCGAGGCGAGCAGCTCCGTCGGGTTCGGCGGCACGGCGCCGGCGGCGAGCACCGAGAGGCGGGCCGCGGCCTGCTGCATCACGTCCTCGATGCGGGCCTGCCCGATGAGCACCGTGGTCAGACCCGCGTCCTGGACCAGGCCGAAGGTCGAGGCCACGCACGGGCGGCGCAGATCACCGTCCACCAGGCAGGTGGAGACGCCGGCCTCGGCGAGCGAGAGGGCCAGGTTCACCGCGGTGTTGGTCTTGCCCTCACCGGGCACCGAACTCGTCACGGCGATGATCCTGGGTCGGTCGTCGACCTGGGAGAACTGCAGATTGGTGCGCAGCTTACGGAAGGCCTCGGCGCGCTTGGAGTGCCCGCCGGCACCGGCGAGGGGCCGCTTCGGGGCGTTCTTGTCGTACGGGATGGTGGCGAGGCCCGGCAGCGTCAGCAGCTCGCCCAGCGCCTCGCTGGTCTTGAGCGTGGTGTCGAGGGTCTCGCGCAGGGCGACCGCCCCGGCACCGAGCAGCAGACCGCCGATCATTCCTGCGGCCAGGTACGGCAGCGGGCGGGGCGAGACCGGAACGGTGGGGGCGACGGCTTCCTGGGTGACGCCCAGTGAAACGGGTGATGCTGCGGCCTTGTCGTCGGGTCGGCTCTTTCCGGGCGGCGCCGGGACAGGGTTGTGCTTGGGCGTCTCCAGTCGTTCGACGACCGCGCTGAACCGCTCCGCCACGGCGTTGGCGATGCGTGCCGCCCGACCGGATGCGGTGTCCCGGACGGCGATGTCGATGAGCACGGTGTTGAGCGGGGCGGAGGCGGTGATCCGCGATGCCAACTCCTCCGGTGTGATGTGCAGTCCCAGTTCCCTCACCACGGGCTTGGTCACCTGACTGGTCGTCACGATCGCCGCGTAGGACTGCACACGTGCCTGCGAGAAGCTCTGCCCCTGGTTCAGCTGGGTGGAATCGTCGCCACTGCGGGTGGCGACGAAGAGCTGAGTCCTGGCCTCATAGACGGGGGTGCTCAGCAATGTCGCGGCGAGTGCCGCTCCGATCGAGAGCGCCAGGCAGACCGCGACGGTCGGCCAGCGTCTGGCAAGAGCCTTCAGGAATCCGTGGAGATCCACGCTGCACCCCTCGTAGGACCGGAGGGAACGGCCGGAATAGGATAGTCCGTTCCCTGTTGCGCGCAGCAGACGATAGGGACTCGTGCGCTCCGGGAGGGGCAGCCACCCCCATGTCGGCCTGTCGATTGACCCGGGCGGCACAAAGGGGCCGGATGCCCCGCCGGTGCGACGGTGTGAGCCATCGAGAAGAGGGAGGGCTAATCCTTCGGGTGACTCCTGGGCGCCACCACGTTAGTTGGCTCGGATATGTCTCATCTATTCGATATGTCCAAAACTTGAGGTCCGCACCCCGAGTCCGGCCGACGCCTGCCGTCCGGGCCGAGCCGACGAGAGTGAGTGAAGAAAATGACGACAACGCCCAGATGGCGCGCCGCACTGGCATCGGCAGCATGTGCTGCCGTGCTCGTCGCCGCACCGCTGGCAGCAGCCCAGACCACCTACGCGCAACCGTACCCGCCCACGTCGACGCTCCTGTCCGTCAGTAGCAACGACGTGACACCCGGAGCCGCGGTGAGCTTCGCGACCGGCACCATCTTCGGCCCGGGGGCGAGCGTCACGGTGTTCCTGGAATCAACGCCGGTCGTCATCGGTCACTTCGTGGCCGATAGCAACGGAGCGGTGTCGGGGACTGTGACCATCCCGAATCCGTGCCCGCCCGGCTGGCATGTCTTCCGGGTTCACGCGGACACTCCCGACCGCAGCGCCGCCGTCAGCATCTACGTGGAGGATGGCTCAACCCCGCCCCCTTCGAGCCCGCCCCCGACGAGCCCGCCCCCTTCGAGCCCGCCTCCGACGAGCCCGCCTCCGACGAGCCCGCCTCCGACACACACCCCGCCTCCGACACACACCCCGCCCCCTACGCATCATCCGAAGCCGGAACCGTCACACCACGGTGGACACCACGAAAACGGCGGGGACGACGGACGCAACCCCGGCCACCAGGGACGGGCGACGAACCAAGACAGCCTCGCGAACACGGGCAGTGACAAGGGCATGACTCTGGGCGCCGCCGCAGCGGCACTGCTCGTGACGGGTAGTGGCACGATGCTGGCCGTGCGCCGTCGCCGCAGGTCATGACGCTGCTGAACCTCCGCATGGCGGAATCATGGCGCCCCGGCTTCGGCCGGGGCGTCGTGCACCGCCGTGCCGAAGGGGAGGGGTGCGTGCGGTGCGTCAGCGTCTGCGGCGGCTGAGGGCTTTGGCGCTCGCGGCTGCGCTCACGTTCGGAGCATGCGGCGCCGGACAGCGGGCGGACGGTGGCGCCGACGCGGTCGAGCGTCTGCGGGTCAAGGTGCTCCAAGTCCTGCCGCACGACCCGAAGGCCTTCACCGAGGGCCTTGAGATGGCCGACGGCACACTCTACGAGAGCGCCGGGCTGTCTGCCCGGTCCTCCCTGCGCGCCGGGCCCCCCGGCAAACCGCCCCACGTGCGCGCCGAGTTGCCCGCACCGCTCTTCGGTGAGGGGATCACGCTGCTCGGCCGGACCCTGTGGCAGCTGACCTGGCGGGACCGGATCGCCATCGAGCGCGACGCCAAGACGCTCGCGGAGCTGCGCCGTGTCCCCTATCCGGACGATGGTTGGGGCGTATGCCTTCAGCGGGCACGGCACCGACTGGTGACGAGCGACGGTTCGGCACGGCTGACGTTCCGTGACCCCGGGACGCTCGCGAAGACGGGTGAGGTCGTTGTGACCGACGGGGGCCGCCCGGTGACGGAGCTGAACGAACTGGAGTGCGTCGGAGCCGCCGTGTACGCCAACGTGCTTTTCAGCGAGCGGATCGTGCGCATCGATCCCGCGACCGGAGCGGTGACGGCGAATGTCGACGCGTCGGGACTGCTGCGCGGCGACGAACTCGTCCCGGGGGCCGCGCTGAACGGCATCGCGGCTGTCCCCGGAACGGATCAGTTTCTGATCACGGGGAAGTTCTGGCCCAAAATGTTCCGCGTGCTGTTCGTCCCGGCCTGACGGGAGATCAGCGGGCCGAGTACGGCAGGGCCGAGTACGCCATAGGTGTGGTGCTCCTTTTGCCGGACGGCACGTCGCCGTCGCCTCCTCGGCCCGTCCTGCCAGCATGACTGCCCGTCGTGATCATGTATCGGCGCCCGCCAAGCGGTTGGCCAGGAACGCAGTGAGGCTGAATGGTGATTGCCCGGCGCCGCACGGTCGGCCCCCCATCGTCCCGTATCCGGGTGATGAGGGTCATCGCGAGAATGAACGTGGGCGGTCCGGCCCTCCAGGTCTCCGCGCTGATGCGAGGGCTCGACACCGAGTTGTTCGATCACCGGCTCTACGCCGGGTTCGTGGGCCCGGGCGAAGCCGACTACGTGGATCAGCGGGCCCCCGATGTCCAGGTCCACCGGGTACCCACCCTGGGCCGGGCTGTGCGGCCCACCGACGACCTGCGTGCGCTGGCCGAACTGTCCGCTGCCATGCTCCGGTTCCGACCGCACATCGTGCACACGCACACCGCCAAGGCCGGCGCACTCGGCCGTGCGGCGGCCCTGCTCGCGCGGGTGCCGGTACGCGTGCACACCTTCCACGGCCACCTCCTGCACGGCTACTTCACACCGGCGAAGACGCGGCTGGTGGTACACGCCGAACGCAGCCTGGCAGCCACGACCGATCGGCTGGTGGCGGTGGGGTGCAGCGTCCGTGACGACCTCCTGGCCGCCGGAATCGGCCGACCCCGGCAGTACGCCGTGGTCCCGCCCGGCACGACGCTGGCCGTGTCGCCATCGCGCTCGCAGGCACGCGAGCAGCTCGGCCTGCCGCAGGACTGCCCCGTCGTCGCCTATGTCGGGCGGGTGACGAGGGTCAAGCGGCCCGATCGATTCCTGTCGGTGGCCCGAGAGGTGCGCCGCGCCGTGCCGGACGCCCGATTCCTCGTGTGCGGGGAGGGAGACCTGCACGGCGACCTGGAAGCAGCCGCCGATCTGCGCGAGTCGCTGCATCTGCTGGGCTGGCGCGCCGATGTGGAGACCGTGTACGCCGCCGCGGATCTGGTGCTGCTCACCTCGGACAACGAAGGTATGCCGGTCAGCCTCATCGAGGCGGGCCTCGCCGGCCTACCGGCCGTGGCAACGAACGTGGGCAGCGTGGCAGAGGTGGTACAGGACGGACGTACCGGGCTTCTGGCTTCCACCGACGCCCATGACCTCACCCGTCACGTCGTCAGGCTCCTGAGCGACGACCGGCTCCGCCACCGAATGGGACAGCAGGCCCACTCCTGGACGACACGGCAGTTCGGGGCCGAGCGCCTGGTCCAGAACACCCACGACCTGTACGCCTCCGTCGCCGAAGCACGCGGCTGGTGGCCGACAGCCCTAACGAAAGGCGTGAATCGTTGAACGTTGTAGTGACCGGAGGCGCCGGCTTCATCGGATCGAACCTCTGCCGCGAGCTGGCCTCCCGGGCCTCCATCGGCAAGGTCGTCGCCCTGGACGACCTGAGCACCGGTTCCGCGGCCAATCTCGCGGGCACGGACGTGGAACTGATCGAGGGCAGCATCCTCGACCGGGACCTGGTCGACCACGTGGTGGCAGGGGCCGACGCCGTGGTCCATCTGGCCGCGCGACCGTCCGTGCCGCGTTCCCTGGCGGATCCGTTCGCCAGCCATGAGGTCAACGCCACCGGCACGGTACGCGTACTTGAGGCGTGCCGCCGCCGGAACACCCACCTGGTCGTCGCGTCGTCCTCCTCCGTGTACGGCTCGATCACCGACCTGCCCAAGCACGAGGACCTGCCGTCCCGACCACTCAGTCCCTACGCGGCCAGCAAACTCGCGGCCGAGGCCTATGCGCTCGCCTACGGAGCGGCCTTCGGCCTGCCGGCTCTCGCTTTCCGCTTCTTCAACGTCTACGGCCCGCTGCAGCCTGCGGGACACGCCTACGCCGCGGTCGTTCCGGCCTTCATCGATGCGGCACTGCGCGGTCGACCGCTGACGGTCTTCGGGGACGGCCACCAGACCCGCGACTTCACCTACGTCGGCACGGTCGCACGGGTGCTCGCCGACGCCGTCCTGCGGAAGGTGACCTGCGCAAGCCCGGTCAACCTGGCCTTCGGCACCCGGGTCAGCGTCCTGGAACTCGCGCACCACCTGGCCAAGGCGCTGGAGCTGGCGGTCGAGATCCGTCATGAGGCACCCCGCCGTGGTGACGTGCGGGACTCCCAGGCCGACGACGGGATGCTCCGCAGCCTCTTCACGGGCCTGGAGGCGGTTCCGCTGGAACGGGGCCTGGCCGAGACCGTCCGGTGGTTCCGCTCCCTGCCGGCGTACGCCTAGGTCCTGTCGTCAAATTCCCGTCGTTCGCCCGGAGGGCGGGCCGCGCGGCCGAGGACTTTGTGGCCGCCGCCGTCGGGGATGTGCCCGGGCTTCCTGACATCGATGGGGACCAACTCACCAGGGCGGGCGCGTTCGCAGCGGCGGACGGGCCCGCCATCGGTCGTGTTCGGCCCTGGACCGAGCGGCCCGATGCGGCAGCCCGCGGCACGGCGCCCCACGGGCTCTACGAACCACAGCCCGGCGGCTCCTGGTAACCGTTGGTCAGGCCACCAGGAGCCGCCGGGGCGAGGGGCGAGGGGTGCGCGGCGTCTCGGCGCCGAGACCGTCAGAGGATCTCGACGCGCCCCCCTCGGCAGCGGTTGCGCGTGTCGAGCACGTAGGCCGCGGCCTCCTCGACGAGCGCGTAGTCGAAAGCATCGTGGTCGGTCACCACGACGACCGCGTCGGCCGCCCGGATCTCCGCCTCGGTGAGTTCCACCCGGGTGATGTCCGGGGGAACGAGGTAGGAGTCGGTGTGCGGCTCCGCCACGACCAGCCGGGCGCCGAGCTTGAGCAGTGACTGGGCGAGAACGAGAGCAGGCGACTCGCGGATGTCGCCGGTGTTCTTCTTGTAGGCCAAGCCGAGTTGCAGTACCCGTGAGCCCTTCACCGACTTGCCGCGTTCGTTCAGCCCGCGGGTGATCCGCCGGACGACGTGCTCAGGCATCTGGTCGTTGATCTCGTTCGCCAGGGTGATGAACCGGAGGTCCTGCTTCAGCATCCTCTTGACCTGCCAGGACAGATAGGAGGGGTCCACGGGCAGACAGTGTCCGCCCACGCCCGGACCGGGCCTGAACGGCATGAACCCGAACGGCTTGGTGCCGGCGGCCTCGACGGCCTCCCAGATGTCGGCCCCCAACTGCCTTGCCACCATGGCCATCTCGTTGACCAGGGCGATGTTGACATGGCGGTAGGTGTTCTCCAGCAGCTTGGTCAGCTCGGCGGTGCGGCAGGAACTCACGGGCACGGTGTGCTCCACGATGTCGCCGTAGAAACGCTCGATGCTGCGCAGTGACGCGGCGTCGATCCCGGAGATGACCTTGGGCGTGTTCTCCAGGTGCCAGTCGGGGTTCCCGGGGTCGATGCGCTCGGGGCTGTAGCCGAGGTGGAAGTCACCGCCCGCCTTCAGTCCGCTGCCCGCCTCCAGCAGCGGACGCAGCAGGCTCTCGGTCGTCCCCGGATACGTGGTGGACTCCAGGATGACGGTGGCGCCGGAGGTGAGATGCGGGGCGACACTCCGTCCGGCACACTCCACGAAACTCAGATCGGGTACGCCCTCGCGCAGCGGCGTCGGCACGGTGATGACGCAGACGTCGAAACCGTCGGTCTGCCCGTACTCGGTGGTGGGGCGGAAGCGACCGCTGCCCACAGCGGCCATGAGGCGCGCGTTGCCGACACCTTCGATGTAGGAGTCGCACGCATCCAGGCGCTTGACACGCAACTCGTCCGTGTCGACCCCGACGACGGTATATCCCGCTTCGACACCTCGCATGGCCAGGGGAAGGCCTACGTATCCCAGGCCCACGACGATCAGCTTGCCCCTGTCGGCACCGCGTCTCTGCTGCACCCTCATCACCTCAGGTACTCGGGGGGAATGGCATATGCCATCCCCATTGGCGCACGTGCGGCGTCGCTAAGGTAAGAACCTGCGTGATGTGTTTTGCGGGTATCACCCTGATTCCGTAACCGGTAGGCGCGCCGAGGGCCAACCTCACCTGACGAGGTTTCAATATCCGCTATTCATCGCATAGGTGAACGTTGGCTCAGCCGTTGAGCCCCGCGGAATTTCCTACGCCCCCGAACCGGAGTGAAGCCCCACATGGATCGAAGTTCGCATTTCCTTGTCACCGGTGGAGCCGGCTTCATCGGCTCCCATCTCGTGGACGCGTTGCTGGCCGACGGACACAGTGTGGTGGTCCTCGACGACCTCACCACCGGACGGAAGGAAAACCTCCCCCAGGACGGGTCGAACCCACGCCTCCGATTCCGCCAGGGCTCCGTTCTGGATGCGCCGCTCGTCGACGAGCTGGTGCAAGAGTGCGACATCGTCGTCCATTTGGCTGCGGCCGTTGGGGTCAAACTCATCGTCGAGCAGCCACTGAGGTCGTTCATCACGAACACCAAAGGCACCGAGAACGTCATCGAGTCCGCGCAGCGACACACGCGCAGAATTCTGCTCGCCAGCACGTCGGAAATCTATGGAAAGAACTCGTCCGGGCCGCTCAGCGAGACCTCCGACCGCATCCTGGGGAGCCCCTCCGTGGCCCGGTGGTCGTACAGCACGGCCAAGGCGGTGGACGAGATCATGGCCTGCCTCTACCACCAGGAGCGAGGACTGCGGTCGACCGTCGTCCGGTTCTTCAACACCGTGGGGCCCCGCCAGAGTCCGGCGTACGGCATGGTCATCCCGCGCTTCGCCATGCAGGCCGTGCACGGCGAACCCCTGACGGTCCATGCGGACGGCAGCCAGAGGCGCTGCTTCCTTCATGTCGCCGACGCCGTCGCGGCGCTGCTGCTCCTGCTGGAAAACCCGAAGTCGGTGGGAGAGACCTTCAATATCGGCGCGGACGGTGAGATCAGCATCCGCGAGCTCGCCGAGGAGGTCATCGCTCAGGCCGAAAGCGACTCAAAGGTGGAGCATCTGTCGTACGACGAGGCGTACGGACCAGGCTTCGAGGACATGGAGCGACGGGTTCCCGACACGACGAAGCTCCGCGCCCTGACGGGTTGGCGCCCTCGGCACACCCTCACCGACATCATCGGCGATGCGATCGCGGATGCCCGTGCCGGACGGTGCGGCAACCAGTCGGATCGCGCGCCGGGCACCCCGGAGCAACGTCTTCCCCCGACCCGCCAGCCCGTTGCCGGGACTGCTCTGGCGGGGCGGTGACCGGCGTGAGCACAGCAGTGGCGACGGCCGGCGCGGCCGTCGCGGCCCTGCTGCTGGGCCTGCTGCTGACGGAGCCGCTGAGGCGCCTGGCCCTGCGCCGTGGTATCACCGACCAGCCCAGTGCCCGCAAGGCGCACACCAGGCCAACGCCTTATCTCGGGGGTGTCGCCGTTGCGGTCGCCACCCTTGCCGTGGGCACGGCCGCGGCGTTCGCCGGGGACGACTTCGACCTGGATCTCGGCGTACTGCTGGGCAGCGCGGCTCTCATGTGCGTCCTGGGGCTGATCGACGATCTGCGCCAGCTCAGCCCGCGGCTTCGGCTGTGCGTCGAGACAGCGGCGGCCGTGGTGGTGGTGCTGGCAGGGGGGCATCCCACGGTCTTCGGTGGCGCGGTCGACGCGGTGATCGCCGTCGTGTGGATCGTTTTCGTGACGAATGCGTTCAATCTGCTGGACAACATGGACGGTGCGGCATCGTCCCTGTGTGTCGTCCTCGGCGGATTCCTCTGCCTGACCGCCCTGACCGGCGGCGCGGTGGGTCTGGGAGCGGTGATGGCGGCCCTTGCCGGGGCCGGTCTCGGTTTCCTGTTCCACAACAGGCATCCGGCACGGATCTTCCTCGGCGACGCGGGCTCGCTCTTCCTCGGCTTCACGCTGGCCTCGACGACGGTGGTGGTCCACCAGGACGTCGTGGGCCTTTCCGGCCCTGTCGGCCTGCTGCTCGCCACCCTTGTGCCGACAGTGGACACCACGCTGGTGATGCTGTCCCGTTACCTGGAGTCGAGACCTCTGATGCAGGGTGGGACGGACCATGTCGCCCACCGCTTGCGTCGTTTGGGCCTGACGGTGCCGCAGGTCGCCTGGTGCCTCAGCGTTTTCGCGGTGGCGGGCTGCCTGACGGCGATGCTGGTGACCCACGGGCTGCTCGCTCCCGGCATCGCGCTCGCCGCCGCCTGCGCGGTGGGCATCGGCGCCGTGCGGCTGCTGCTCGGAGTTCCCTCCGGCGCGAAGGTTTCTCCGTATGCCGAAGTCCCGGCCGGGGCATCAGTGCCCGGCGGCGCCCGCGGCACGGTGCCGCAATCGCGTGAACATGTACGGCAACAAGCACAGGAAACAGGGAAGGGCACCACGCTGTCGCCGGCCACAGGCACTCGGGCCGCGCAGCAGTGATGACCGAGGGGCGACGGCGCCGGGCCTCAGGTCCGGCGCCGTCGCCCCTCGGTCGACGGACGTCCGTTCACTTCGTGCGAGTACGGATCACCCTGGCCGGATTCCCCGCCACGACCGTCTCGGCCGGAACATCCTTCGTCACGACGCTGCCGGCCCCGACGGCGGCGCCCCGACCGATGGTCACTCCTGGCAGGACCGTCACCCGGGCGCCGATGAAGACGTCTTCCTCCACGACGATGTCCTCATGCACCGAAGGCAGATCATGGAAGTGCCCTCCGGCTTTGGGAACGGGGTGGTCCCCCGTGATGAAGAGGCATTCCGGCCCCATGTTCACATAGGCGCCCAGGGATACGCGGCCCAGTCCGAGAATCCGGGTTCCCTGCCCGATCACGGCGTATCGTCCCAGTCGCAGGGACGGCGGCAGGCTGACCCGGGCGTGGATCATGACCGGCCTCCGCACGTCCTCGCAGATCTTCTGCGCGCACCAGGCACGTAGGGTGCGCGTGCCTGGCATGCGCCAGTCCAGCCGCTGCGCGATCAGCTTGTAGAAGCAGCGGACCCCCCAGACGATGGGTCCATTATTCATACGGGCTTTCCTTTCATCAGAAAGGCAGGTGTCGGCAGGCATCGGGCGCATGCATGAGGAGGAATGTGCTCCGCAGTGACACGCGGACGTGCAGCCACCAAAACCGCAGCTTCGAGTGATATGCCGCATATGCTATGGCAGCACGTACACGATTCACGGGAATAACGGGTGTGCCGCACATGCCATTGACTGACGAAACGCCAGCAGCCCAGGCTGCGACCGCCGAGGACACCCGTACGGTTCAACTTCCCTCGCACATCGTCCTATTGATCGGGCAGCTCGGTCTCGGTGGTGCGGAGAAACAACTCGTTCTGCTCGCCCGTGGGCTGAGTAAACGAGGCATCCGCACCCAATTGCTGGTATTTTTCGATAAGGGGCCGCGCGAGGAGGAACTCAGGGACTCCGACGTGTCCGTGGTAGGACTCGGGTTCCGGCGCCGGCCCCTGCGGTTGAAGTCACTCCTCGGTAATGTCCGCGCCTTCGTTCGCTTTGTTGCCTTCCTGCGCAAAGAAGGGCCGCAGGTTGTCCAGGCGTTCCTGCCGCATGCCCACCTGATGGCCACTCCTGCGGCGCGGCTGGCGCGTGTGCCGGTGCTGGTGGCGGGGCGGCGAAGTCTCGGTCACTACAAGAGGGGCAACCCCTTGGCGCTCCTGCTGGAGCGGGTCGCCACACGATGGACGGACTTCGTGGTCGCCAACGCGACGGCGATCGCCGACGAGGTCCGGTGCGACGAAGGGGTACCGGCGGCCAAGATCTCCGTCATCCCCAACGGAATGCGGCCGAGTGAGTTCGAGGCCGCCGAACCCGCCGATGTCGCCACATCACTGCCCGTGGTGTTGTGCGTCGCCAACCTCGGCGTCCACAAGGGGCATCGATATCTCCTGGAAGCCTGTGCGGTGCTGCGGCGCACAGGCAACCCGTGCACCCTCGTCCTCATCGGCGACGGTCCCGAGCGCTCCAGGCTGGAGGGGCTGGCCGACGACCTGGACATCGACGTCCGATTCCTCGGGGCCCGTACCGACGTGCCCCGTTTCCTGGCCCGGGCCGACGCTTTCGTCCTGCCGTCGCTGTTCGAGGGGGCCAGCAACGCCATCATGGAGGCCATGGCGGCCGGCCGTCCGGTGGTGGCCACAGCGGTGGGCGGTACCCCCGAACTCCTCGAGGGACGCGGTGTGCTGGTTCCCCCCGAGGACGCCGCCGCCCTCGCCGAGGGGCTGCGACAAGTGCTCCGCGACCCGGAAACCGCGGCTTCCCTCGGGAGGAAGGCACGCGAGTGGGCCATGGGCAACCTTACGGCCGAGGTCATGGTGGACCGGTACCTCGCTCTCTACCGGCGACTCCTGGTGGAGGTCTCCCGACACAGTGGCTGACCGCAGACCGCAATTCGCCTGGATGCTGGTGGCCCGCGCAGGCACCCTCGCCATGGGCGTTCTCGCCAGCGTCGTCGTGGCCAGAGCGCTGCCCCCCGAGGGGCGCGGCACCTACTACATGGCCGTCACCGTCGCCACAGCCGCGATGACGCTGGGCCATCTGTCCGTCGATCAGGCGCAGACAGCAATGTGGTCGGAGGAGGGGCAACGGTCCTCCCTCGATGCGAACAGCGTTCCGTTGGGGCTTTTCCTCGGTACCGCTGCGGCTGCCGTGGCGATCGGGCTCGACCTGATGTTCCAGGGCAGGGCCAACGTCCCGGACCCGTGGCTCCTGGCAACGGCCTGTGTGGGCGTGCCTCTGGGCATGAGCGTGTATTACGGGACCAACATCAGCATGCTGCGTGATCGTACGGGCGCGGCGGGACGCGCCATGCTGGCGGGCGCGGTCGCCCAGTGCCTGTGCCTGGTCGTCCTCGGGGTGACGGGACGCCTCACCGTCCGGATGGTGGTGGTCGCGTGGGTCCTCTCCATGGTCGCTTCCTTTGCCGTGCTGATCACCGCGAGAGGGGTCACCCTCGGACGGCCGGACCTGCGTCTTGCCATCGCGACCTGCGCCAAGGGCCTGAGGCTCCACGCCGGTTCCGCGGCCGCGTACCTGCTGCTCCGGTCGGACGTCTTCCTGCTCAACGCTCTGCGTGGCCCGCGCGAGGTCGGGATCTACACACTCGCGGTGACTCTGGCCGACCTGAGCCGACTGGCCATCGATGTGTTCGCGCAGGTCACGCTCTCTCTCCAGTTCGACGGCGAGGTGAGCGGCTCCGCGCTGGTCACGGTGCGGATCATCCGGTTCATGGTGCTGCTGGGCGTCGCGTCCGCGGTGACGACAGTGACCGCGGTGTCGGCTCTGATCACCCCGCTGTACGGCGATGCGTACGAGGCCACGGCCACGCTCGTCGCCTGGCTGGTCCCTGGAGTCCTTCTGCTCTCGGCAGCCAAGCCGCTGTCCACGTTTCTGCTGCGACAGCGGTCGTCTCGTCTCGTCGTGCTTCCCTCGCTGGCCGCTCTCGTTGTGAATGTGGGGGTGAACGTCGTACTGATTCCCGTCTGGGGTGCGGTCGGCTGTGCGATCGCCTCCACCGTGGCGTACGGGACGCTGGTCGTCATCCAGGTCGTGTTCTTCAGCCGGATGAGCGGACTCGGCTGGACATGTCTGCTCCCGACGAGCGCCGAGACGACACGCTTCACGATGGAAGTGAAACGCCGCTGCAAAGTACTGCGCATCGGTGGGGCGTCATGACTGTGTACGACGACTCCGCCGGCCTGTGGACGGCGACAGGGCAGCGCGTGGTCAGCTGATCCACGCGACTGCCCTGCCCGCCCACGACCCGATCGAGGCTCATCCGCCGGTTGCGGACTCTCGGGTGAACACGAACTCGTTGCAGCCGATCCCTCCTCTGCAGGTCTTCAGGTGGCGCAGTTCAAAGCCACGTTCGCGGCAGAAGGAGAACACTCCCTCGGGCGCGGCGACCTCGAAGGGGTAGCCTCCCACCCAGTCGACAAGGTCGTGCTTGCGTGACATGCCCCTGGGCCGGGGGACAGTCACGTCCGAAGCGCCCCGGGCGCGCTTGGCCAGCCTCATTGCGGCACGCAGCGGGTATTTCCTGCCGAGGAAGAGCTGGCTGCCGGTCAGCAGCAGGAAGCGCGCCACCGCCCCCGACGTGTTGTAGTGCCGCTTTACCGACATCCAGACCCTGCTCTCCGGCCCCTGGTCGTTGTAGATCGACACGTACAGCGTTCCACCAGGAGCGACGAGGCCGCATGCCGCCTCCATCGCGGCCCAGAGTTCGCCGGTGTGGTGCAGCACGCCCCACGAGTAGACGATGTCGGCCTGGTCCAGCCGCTGCACGAACTTCGCGTCGAGGATGGAAGCGCACTGGATGGTCCAGTCACTGTCCGGTGCGCATTCCCGGCGCAGTTTCTCCGTCGCCCGCACCGAGTCGGGGTCGTAGTCGAACGACCGCACCCGCGCACCCATGCGCAGGGCTGCCAGGGAGAAGAGTCCGCTTCCGCAGCCGATGTCCAGAAAGGTGCGTCCGGTCAGATCGGTGGCCCCGAGAGCCGACTCGAGTGACTTCCTGGCGCCGGCGATGCGTTCTTCGTCGATCAGTTGCCCGAATCGGAGCCAGTTCCTGCCGAACGCGAAGCGCCGGCCTTGGCTGATCTCGGTCTCGCAGTTGACCATTCGACTTTCCTTACGTCGGGACGGGGAGGGATGCGGGATCCGCCTTCCGGCGTCCCGCCCGGGCCAGCAGACAGCCCAGCGAGATCCAGAAGGGTGTGGAAATGACCAGGTCGGTAAGGGCGTTGGCGAAGAGCAACCCGGCCGCATACGACACGCACAGTGCCTGGAGAAGGGCGTGATCAGCCGTGTAGCGGCGGGTGAGGCCGAGCCACAGCAGAGCCACCAGGAGGGCGAGGGTCACCAGTCCGGTCTCGGCCGCCAGCCTCAGGTAGTCGTTGTGGGTGTTGATGAAGACGCCCAGGGACGCCCGCGCGTATTCGGGGAACATCGTGTACCCGATGCCGCGCAACGGATGGTCGAGTGCCACCCGCATGGCCAGCACAGCCGCCTGCTTGCGCACCTCGGTGTTCGCGGTGAGCTCGGTCGAGGTCCTGCCGTCCAACAGGTTGCCCTCCACCGCGTCCATGGTTCCCGGTAGCGAGATCACCGCAGCTACGATCGCAAGCGCGATCAGAAGCTTGTACCGCAGTCGACGGCGGGCGAGAAGAACACAGGCCAGACCCGCCGCAGCCATCACCAAAGCCCCTCGGGACCGTGTTTGCAGGAGCGCGAAGGCACAGACGGCAGCCGGCGCAAGCCACGCCCAGCGGCGGCCGAACCGTGCCAGCCCGACCACGGCGACGAGGGAGAGCGCGAGAGCGGCGCCCAGGTAATTCGGATTCAGGCCCAGACCGATCAGACGGTCGGAGGCGTACTCCCCGCGGACGAGGAGGTATCCGGCGACCCCTGCCCCCGACCCGGCCACGACCTGCGCGATGCGCCGGGGATCGGGAGGCGCCAGGATCGAGGTCGCGAGCAGGCAGAGCCCCACCAGCAGGAGAGTCCATGATGTCCATGGCCGCTCGACGGGGAGATGCTCCTCCGGCAGCAGACAACTCACCGTGACCGCAGCAGCCATGAGCACGATCAGCACCAGATCCAGGCGCGGCCACACGCCGTTCAACACGATCCGGAACAGCAGCGGTGCTACGGCGCCCAGGACCATCTTCAGCACCGCACCGCCGGGATCGACGGCTGCTGCTGCCGGCACCAGCGCGAGCAGCATCAGCAGCGCCACGTCCGGCCGCGGCCAGACCACCACGGCGAAACAGATCGCCACTGCCGCGGCGGCGGCAGCGGCGCCGTGGAACAGCGCCAGGTACACGGCGACCGGCCCCGCGGCCAGCAGCCCCACCCGGCCGATCACCACGGTCGAGAGCCGTCTCGTGGCCGACCTTTCGATGATCATCACTCGTCCTCCGTGGAGCCGTCGGCGAATGGACTCATCGAGCCGCCTCGTCGAGTCCGGACATCTGCCGGGGAAGCTCGGACCGGGGCTGGTCGACGAACCTGCGGTGCCAGAGTTCGAACTGCATCAGTGCCCAGATCCGTCGCGCGTGATTTGCTCCGGCCTCGTGTTCCACGAGCATGGTTCTGACCGCGTCAGGCCGGAAGAACCCCCGGTCCACCGCCGTCCGGTCGGTCAGCACGTCCCATGCCACGTCCTTGAGATCCGTACGCAGCCAGTGAGCCAGCGGAACCCCGAATCCCTGTTTGGGCCGGTACAGCACCTCGTGGGGGAGCCAGTCCTCCAGCGCCTTCTTCAGCAGGTACTTGGTGGTGCCGCCCCGCACCTTCAGCTCCGCGGGAAGTCGTGCCGCCCACTCCATGACGTGATGGTCCAGGAACGGCGACCGGGCCTCCAGGGAGTTGGCCATGGTGGTGATGTCCACCTTCACCAGGAGGTCACCGGGAAGGTAGCTGTTCACGTCGACATCCATCAGCTGGTTGATCCGGCTGACCGCATGCGATGCGCGGAAGGCCTGCTCCAACAGGTCGTAGCTGTCGCTTCCGGACGTCGCCTCGCGCAGTTGCTCCGTGTAGAGGTCCTGCTTCTGCTCCGGCATGAAGTACGACATCATCCGGGCGTAACGACGCTGCGACGTCTCGCCCAGCATGGTCAGGGCAAGGCCGGCCCGCCGCCGGTGTGAACCGGCCGCACCGGACGCGAGGAGGGTCCGGCCCAGGTGCCTGAGGGCCGGGTGTGCGGCTCGGTGAACCCGGAACCGATCCATGCGCGCGGCGCGGGCGTAGCGCGTGTAACCACCGAACGACTCGTCACCGCCATCGCCGTTCAGGGCCACCGTCACGTGTTGGCGGCTCAGTTTGGCCACGTAGAACGAGGGAATGGCGGACGAATCGGCGAACGGCTCGTCGAAATACCATGCGAGCGTGGGCAGGATGTCCAACGCGGAGGCGTCCACGACGAATTCGTGGTGATCGGTGCCGTACTGCTGTGCCACGACCCGGGCGTGCATCCGCTCGTCGAACCGGGCATCCTCGAAACCGATGGCAAATGTCTTCACCGGCTTTGCGGAGGTCCGCGCCATGGCCGCCACGACGGCGGAGGAGTCGACGCCACCGGAGAGAAAGGCTCCCAGCGGCCGTTCCGACATCATGCGAATTCGTGTCGCCTCGAGCAGGAGCTCCCGGGTCCGTTCGGCGGCCTCCTGTTCGCCGACGACCGCGGCCGGGGAGAAGTCGAGCGTCCAGTAGCGGCGTACCTGCACCTGGCCGCCCTGCCAGGTGAGCAGGCAGCCGGGCGGCAGCTTGCGGACACCGCGGAGGATCGACCAGGGTGCCGGCACGTACTGGTAGGTCAAGTAGTGGTGGAGGGCCTCCGGATCGACTTCGCGGCGACTGCCGGCGACGGTGCTCAACGCCTTGAGTTCGGAGGCGAAGGCAAGCGAACCGGCAGTGTCCCGGTAGTACAAAGGTTTCTTGCCGACGCGGTCGCGGGCCAGCAGCAGCCGTTGTCTGCCCGTGTCCCAGACGGCGAGAGCGAACATGCCACGCAGATGGCGGGCCAGGTCTTCGCCGTACTCCTCATACAGGTGGACGATGCATTCGCTGTCGCCGTTCGTGCGGAAGGTGTGACCGCGGCTGAGCAGTTCTCTGCGAAGATCCGGGTAGTTGTAGATCTCTCCGTTGAAAACCGCGACCACGCTGCGGTCTTCGTTGAAGACCGGTTGGTCTCCCCCTTCGACGTCGATGATGGCCAGCCGTCGCATGCCGAGGGCGACCTGGTCATCGGTGTAGAAGCCCTCACCGTCCGGGCCGCGATGGGCGAGTACGTCGCACATCTCTTTGACGGCTGCCGGATTGGGTGACGCCGTTGACACCATGCCCGCTACACCGCACATGGGCCCTCCCTGTCTGGGTTGAAAGGCGAGGAAAGGTAAATGGATCACCGAACGTATCCGGAAAGGGACCATACTGATGCAATCAGCGCATAGCGCGTAACTCGCAGAGTCCTGCTCCTCACGCCACCCGGTGAGCTCTACGCGTCATTTCCCGGCACCCCGTCCCGGGGCGCACCGTCACCCGCAGCGGGCGGGTCAGCGGTTGGCGCAGGACTGTGGGCGTTCGATCGGACACGGGCTCCATCAGGTTGAGCGTCACCGTCCGGCTCTTGCCGGCGGGGACCTCGATCTTGAGCGTGTACACCGGGTGTCCCCGTTCGACGCCCGGGGCAGCGAGGGCGAGCCTCCCGTCCACGGTCGCCCCGACCAGTCGCGTCCCTGCGGTCGCGAAGTAGGAGACCAGCAGCTGATTGTCACCCTCGCGAATCGCGTGAGCGGGCTTGTCCAGCCGGTTGGTGACGTAGGCGGGGAGGCCTGTGGACGGTGCGCGGTTCGTGAGGACCGCCTTGACGGTGACCTTGCGGCCGGCGGCGGTGCAGCCATCGGAGGACCAGTCCAGCGCGCGGTCGAGGTAGTAGTCCAGCTTGGTGCCGGCGGCGTTGTTCAGCACCAGCCCGGCGTAGGGCTCGGGCCCCTGCGGCACGACGCCGCCGACCGGGTGCGCCGCCAGCTCCTGTTCCTCCTGCGCATGGACGCTCCATGCGGTCATCTGTCCGCTGCTCAGCACCTTGTACAGGCCCTGAAGCAGGGCGGGTCGCCGCTGGGGATCGCTGGCGGCGGCAAGCATCCGCCCGGCAGCGGCGCGGGCCACGTCCAGCAGGAAGACCTTCCGCCTGACGGGATCGGGATACATCGCGTAGTTGGCCCGCTCGGTGAGATCCACCACGTTCTCCGCGGTGACGAGTGTGCCTTCGGCCGTCCGCGCCGGCCCGACGACCGCCAGCAGTCTGGCGAGCGCACCCGGATCCAACGACAGCACACCGTCGACACGCTCCCCGCTCTTGACGTGCCATGCGGCGGACCAGATGCGCGCGGCATAGGGAAAGTGGGGGCTCATGTTGGAGTTTGGCCAGATATGCACAGAATCGTGCTGCGCGTACATGGCCGTGAACTCGGAACCCAGGTTGATGTCCGGCCGGGCGGTCGCCATGTCGGTGTCCCGTCCGAACTCCGGCAGCGCCAGCCGGCCCTTGTCGGCCGTCAACACGGCGTAGGCACCGGGCATTCCGCCGGTGGCGCGTGCCTCCGCGGGGTTCTGAAACACCAGGAGGTAACGGCGCCGGCCGTCCTCACCCAGCATCGGAGGCAGCAGGCGGGCGCCGGCAGCGGCGTTGTTCATGGCGGGCACCATGCGGTCCAGCCCGCCGAGGAATTGGCCTCGGGCCCGGTCCACGGCGGACAGCCAGGTCCGCTGCGGCAGCCCGTCCACCTCCGCCCGGGCCACGGCCACCTCACGTGCCGCATACGCGAGGTCCGGTGCGGCCCTGCGTAGTTCCGAGAGGCTGACATGGCTGCCGCCGGCGTCGGCTTTGAGGCGACCGACGGTGCGCACCACGGCGGGCAGCGCCTTTCCGGCCAGCCGGTCGAGCGCGTCGGTCGTCCCGCGTGCGGTGTGGAAGGGGCCGCCGACGGCAGGCAGATGCGCTGCCAGGTACCACGCGGGTCCGGTGGTGAGCCAGTGCGCGCGTGCGGCCCGTTCCGCCACGGAGCGAGCGGCGTGTCGGGCGAGTTCGCTGCGGCTCGCACTGTGCCCTGCCCCCGAGTCCGTCCCGGGGGCCGCCGTCAACGAGCTGCGAAGTGTTTTCAACTCGCCTCGGACCTCGGCAAGTTCGTCGCGGACCAGCAGGCCTGTGGCGACGATCCAGCCCAGCCCCGTGAGGAGGAGGCTCATGACCGCCAGGCCCCCCCACAGCAGCAGCCTGGTGCGACGATTCCGCCGCAGGAGGCTTTTGAGGGCGGACAGGGCGGAACTGCCGGAGAGGATGCGGTTGGTCCACGCCATGGCAGGCCATCTGAGCATGGGGATCGGGCTCCTCCTGCTGTCGGCCGGTCTGTGGCCAGGGGGCTCTTCCGTCGTTCGTATCACCTCTCGGCGCTCCGCACGCGTATGCGTCGCCGAGTATGTCCACTAATGCGACACAGCCCCTGAATCATCCGATATACTCAAGTATTGTCATCATGCTCAGAGCTGCGGTCCGGCCACGGCCTCTCAGGAGTGGGCGAGGCTGGGGCCGAGCCGCGCTCAGTCGAGGGTGATGCCGAACAGGTTGTGAAGGGCGTCGGCGCCGGGTGGGGTTACCCGGAGGGCGCGGCCGGTGCCGATGGGTTCGAGCCAGCCCGTGTCCATCGCGTGCGCGCGTAGCGCTGTACCGAGGACGCCGGCGAGGTGGGGGCGGCGTTCGGTCCAGTCGAGGCAGCTGCGGACCAGCGGACGGGAGCCGCGGCGCATCTTGTCCACGTCGATGCCGATGCCGGCCAGCCATGCGCGGCCTGGTGCCGTCACGGCCAGACCTGTGTCCGTCGTGACGACGCCGCGTGCCAGCAGGGCGTCCGCAAGGGCGACGCCGAGGCGGCCGGCGAGGTGGTCGTAGCAGGTCCGAGCGCGTGCCTCCGCGCTGCGGCGGACGCTGTCGCGCAGGTTGCGCGGCGCAGGTGCGGGTGCGGTCGCCGACTCCGCCGCGAACGCAGCCATGTCCTCGATCAGCGCGGCGGTGGCGGGTCCGGCCAGGCGCAGGTAGCGGTGCCGTCCCTGGCGTTCCTCGGCCAGCAGTCCTCCGGCGACCAGCCGGGACAGCTGCTCGCTCGCGGTCGATGCCACGACGCCCACGTGATGGGCCAGTTCACTCGCCGTCCAGGCGCGGCCGTCCAGCAGCGCGAGGCAGATCGCGGCCCGGGTGGGGTCGGCCAGGAGCCCGGCCAGCCGGGCCAGAGGTTGCGCGGACACACGGCCATCATGCCCCGGCCACGGTTCGGCGCACGCCGAACTTTCCCACACCTAGCGTGAGCCGCATGACGATCTCCGACCCGTCCGCCCGCTCGTCCCGTGTCACCACGTACGCCGATGCCCGCGCGGTGCTCGACCAGCCGCAGCTGGTCCCCGAACCCGTCGCCGACGCGGCGGACGCGCCCGACGGCTCCCTGGCCTGGCTGCGCGCCACTGTCGCCCGCTTCACCGGCGATGCGCGCGCACACGCCCGTCGGCGCGCCCACGCGGTGGTGGAGCTTGCGCGCCTGGACCCGAGCGAACTGCGCTGGGCGGCTGCCGGCTCGGCGGTCGGCGCGGACGACCGGCACACGGTCGTCCGCATCCTGGCCGAGGAGCTGGGCCTGCCGGGCCCGGCCGCGGTGGCCGACGCAGTCATGACCGTCTCCGCGGGGTACTTCGGCAGCGACCTGACGCCCACGCAGGCGAAGGCCGCCGACGCGGCCATCGCGTCCTTGCTCGCCCGGACCGCCCAGGAGGACGGCGTGGAGGACCTGGAGTCCGCCGCGCAGCGGATCGGGCTGTTGGTGCAGGCGTGCGACGCGACCGCCCGGTTGGTCGAGCACGCCCGCCGGGCCGCGCCGGACGGGCTCCCACCAGGTGGCGCGGACGCCCTCCTCGCCGAGGTGCTGCGGCAGGACCCGCCGGTGACCGCGCTGCGTCGACGGGCACTCGCCGACGTGCGTGTGCGGGCGATGGACCTCCGGGCCGGGGAGGTGGTCCTGGTCGACGTGGCCGCCTCACAGCAGGACGCGGTCGCCGGCAGCGACGAGTCCGATCCGGACATCGGCTCCCACGACGATCCGTCCCCTCTCGCCTTCGGCGCGGGGCCGCACCGGTGTCCGGGCCAGGTCCAGGCACTGGCGCTCGCCGCCGGGCTGCTGGAGCGGGACGACCCGGCCGCGCAGGTCACCGAGGCGGTCGCACGGGTGCTGGACCTTGCCGCGACCTGGACCGCCTGGGACGGGCGACCGCTGGCGGTGGACGACCGCGTCTACACCCCGCACAAGGCGATCCGCCGGGTCGCCGACCATCTGGTGGATCACCTCGCCGAGTTGGAGGCCCGCCTGGCGGGTCAGGAACCGCGGCCGGACCACTGGCACGCCTCGATGACCACCACCCCGGCCGACCTCGCGCCGTTCACCACGGAGGACCTCGACGAGGCGCGCAGCCGCCTGGTCCGGCTCGGCAGGATCTGGGCCGACCGCCTCGGGGCGCTGAGCGACTCGCAGTTGGACCGCTCGCCCGGCCAGGGCTGGTCCTTCCGGCTGCTCGCCGCGCACGTCGCCAACTCGCTGGACTACTACGCCGGGGCCGTCGGCCGCCTCGGCGCCGCTGCTGACCCCGAGGAGCAGGTATGAGCACAGCCGCCCCCGCCGCCATCGCCTTCCGCGACCTGCACCACCACCCCGGCGCGCCGTTGTTGCTGCCGAATGCCTGGGACCACGCCTCCGCAGCCGCGCTGGCCGCAGCCGGCTTCGCCGCCGTCGGCACCACCAGCCTGGGCGTCGCCGCCGCGGCCGGGCTGCCGGACGGGGCCGGCCGGACCCGCGCCGAGACGCTGCGGCTCGCGCGCCGGATCGGCGGCGGGCCCTTCCTGCTCTCCGTCGACGTCGAGGGCGGCTTCAGCGACGACCCGTCCGAGGTCGCCGACCTCGCGGCGGAACTCGCCGAGGCGGGCGCGGTCGGCGTCAACCTGGAGGACGGCCGCGCCGACGGCGGCCTCACCCCGCCGCGCCTGCACGCGGCGAAGATCAGCGCGGTCAAGTCAGCCGTGCCCTGGCTCTTCGTCAACGCCCGCACCGACACCCATTGGCTGGGCGGGGGACGCGCGGCGGAGACGGCCTCCCGCCTGGCGGCTTACCAGGACGCGGGCGCGGACGGCGTCTTCGTGCCCGGTCTGACCGATCCGGCCTCCATCGCGGTGGCGGTGAGCACGACCGCGTTGCCGCTCAACGTCCTCGCCACACCGGACGGGCCGTCGCTCGCCCGCCTCGCCGAACTCGGCGTGCGCCGGGTCAGCCTCGGCTCGCTGCTGTTCCGGCTCGCCCTCGGCACGGCCGTGGACACCGCCGCCGGCCTGCGCGCCAACGGCGTGTTCCCGCAGACGCCCCCGGTCCCGGGCTATGCCGCAGTACAGGCCCTGGCGTCACCTGGGAGCTGAGGCCCCGACGGGCACGTGGAGTCAGGACGCTCTGTGATCACTGGCAAGACCTGTGCCCGTGCCGCCGTCATGGCTGACCGACCCGCTCCGGGGCACCGGTCAGTTCCGTCAGCACTCGATGATGTTCACCGCGAGCCCGCCGCGGGCCGTCTCCTTGTACTTCACCGACATGTCCGCGCCGGTGTCCTTCATGGTCTTGATGACCTTGTCCAGGGAGACCTTGTGGGAGCCGTCGCCGCGCATGGCCATCTTGGCCGCCGTGACCGCCTTCACCGCGGCCATGCCGTTGCGCTCGATGCAGGGGATCTGGACGAGGCCGCCGACGGGGTCGCAGGTGAGGCCCAGGTTGTGTTCCATGCCGATCTCGGCCGCGTTCTCGACCTGCTCGGGGGAGCCGCCGAGGACCTCGGCGAGGGCGCCCGCGGCCATGGAGCAGGCGGAGCCGACCTCGCCCTGGCAGCCGACCTCGGCGCCGGAGATGGAGGCGTTCTCCTTGAAGAGCATGCCGATGGCGCCCGCCGCGAGGAGGAAGCGGACCACGCCGTCCTCGTCGGCGCCGGGGACGAAGTTGATGTAGTAGTGCAGGACCGCCGGGATGATGCCGGCCGCGCCGTTCGTGGGGGCCGTGACCACCCGGCCGCCCGCCGCGTTCTCCTCGTTCACGGCCATCGCGTAGAGCGTGATCCACTCCATCGCGTGCGCCAGCGGGTCGCCCTCCGCGCGGAGCTGGCGGGCCGAGACCGCGGCGCGGCGGCGCACCTTCAGGCCGCCCGGCAGGATGCCCTCGCGGGACATGCCGCGCGAGACGCACGCACGCATCACCTGCCATATGTCCAGCAGGCCCTCGCGGATCTCCTCCTCCGTCCGCCAGGCCCGCTCGTTCTCCAGCATCAGGGAGGAGATCGACAGGCCCGTCTCCTTCGTCAGGCGGAGCAGCTCGTCGCCGGTGCGGAAGGGGTACTTCAGGATCGTGTCGTCCAGCTTGATGCGGTCCTCGCCGACCGCGTCCTCGTCCACGACGAAGCCGCCGCCGACCGAGTAGTACGTCTTCGACAGCAGCTCCCCGCCCGAGGCGTCGTACGCCCAGATCGTCATGCCGTTCGCGTGGTACGGCAGCGCCTTGCGGCGGTGCAGGATCAGGTCGTCGTCGAAGGAGAACGGGATCTCGTGCTCGTCGAGCACCTTCAGGCGGCCCGCCGTCTTGATCGCCTCCACCTGCTCGTCCGCCGTCTCCACGTCCACCGTGCGCGGCGAGGCGCCCTCCAGGCCGAGCAGCACCGCCTTCGGGGTGCCGTGGCCGTGACCGGTCGCGCCGAGCGAGCCGTACAGCTCGCAGCGCAGGGACGCGACCGAGCCGAGCAGGTCCTCGTTGCGCAGCCGGCGGGCGAACATCCCGGCCGCGCGCATCGGGCCGACCGTGTGGGAGCTGGACGGGCCGATGCCGATCGAGAACAGGTCGAAGACCGAGATGGCCACGGGGACTCCTCAATACGGGGGGTGGTGCAGGGGGTGCAGGGTCGCTGCGAGAGGGGGCGCGGGGCACCGCGCACACCGGACACGTGTTCTTCCAGTGTGCGCGGTGTCCCGCAAAAGGTGTCTTACTTGTTCAGAACCGCGTACAGCGGGTGCTTGTCGGCGAGCGCCTTCACGCGCGCCTTCAGGCCCTCCGCGTCGGCCGCCCCGAAGGGCGAGGGCGCCTTGAGCGCCTCGGCGATCACGTCCGCGACCTCGGCGAAGTCCTCGGCCGTGAAGCCGCGGGTGGCGAGGGCGGGCGTACCGATCCGCAGGCCCGAGGTGACCATCGGGGGACGCGGGTCGTTCGGGACGGCGTTGCGGTTGACCGTGATGCCGACCTCGTGGAGGCGGTCCTCGGCCTGCTGGCCGTCCAGCTCGGACTCGCGCAGGTCGACCAGGATCAGGTGCACGTCCGTGCCGCCGGAGAGGACGTTCACGCCGGCCTCACGGGCGTCCGCCGCCGTCAGGCGCTCGGCGAGGATCCGCGCGCCCTCCACCGTACGGCGCTGGCGCTCCTTGAAGTCCTCCGAGGCGGCGACCTTGAAGGAGACCGCCTTGGCCGCGATCACGTGCTCCAGGGGACCGCCCTGGAAGCCCGGGAAGACGGACGAGTTCAGCTTCTTCGCGAAGTCCTTCTTGGCGAGGATGATGCCGCCGCGCGGACCGCCGAGCGTCTTGTGCGTGGTGGAGGTCACCACGTCCGCGTGCTCGACCGGGTTCGGGTGCAGACCCGCCGCGACCAGGCCCGCGAAGTGCGCCATGTCGACCCACAGGTAGGCCTCGACCTCGTCCGCGATCCGGCGGAACTCGGCGAAGTCCAGCTGGCGCGGGTACGCCGACCAGCCCGCGATGATCACCTTGGGGCGGTGCTCCTTGGCGAGCCGCTCGACCTCGGCCATGTCGACCAGGCCGGTCTCGGCGTCCACGTGGTACGCGACCACGTTGAACTGCTTGCCGGAGAAGTTCAGGCGCATGCCGTGGGTCAGGTGGCCGCCGTGCGCCAGGTCCAGGCCGAGGATGGTGTCCCCGGGCTGGGCCAGCGCGAACAGCGCCGCCTGGTTGGCGGAGGCGCCGGAGTGGGGCTGCACGTTGGCGTACTCGGCGCCGAACAGCTCCTTGATCCGGTCGATGGCGATCTGCTCGGCGACGTCGACGTGCTCGCAGCCGCCGTAGTAGCGGCGGCCCGGGTAGCCCTCCGCGTACTTGTTGGTCAGCACCGAGCCCTGCGCCTCCATCACCGCGAGCGGCGCGAAGTTCTCGGAGGCGATCATCTCCAGCGTGGACTGCTGGCGGTTCAGCTCGGCGTCGACCGCGGCGGCGATCTCCGGGTCCAGCTCGTGCAGAGGCGTGTTCAGGACAGTCATACGGCTACGACTCCTCAGCCGGCGGTGAAGGCGGTGTACTCGTCGGCGGAGAGCAGGTCGGCCGGCTCGTCCTCGATACGCACCTTGAAGAGCCAGCCGCCCTCGAAGGGGACGGAGTTCACCAGCGACGGGTCGTCCACGACGTCCTGGTTGATCTCGGTGACCTCGCCGGTGACCGGCGCGTACAGGTCGCTGACGGACTTGGTCGACTCAAGCTCGCCGCAGGACTCGCCCGCGGTCACGGTGTCACCGACCTCCGGGAGCTGGACGAAAACGACATCGCCGAGCGCGTTGGCCGCGTGCTCCGTGATGCCGACCGTCGACACGCCGTCCTCGGCGGCCGACAGCCACTCGTGCTCCTTGCTGTAACGCAGCTGCTGGGGGTTGCTCATGGTCTGAATTCTCCTGTACGCGGGAGTGTGCTGATGAGTGGGGGACGGCCGGAACCGTCGGTGAGCAGGCGAAATGTGCGCAGTGTCACGTCACGGGGACAGTCCGCGTGGACGGACCGCGGGGACGGACCGCGCCCGGTGTCTACTTCTGCCGCTTGTAGAAAGGCAGCGCCACGACCTCGTACGGCTCGTGGCTGCCTCGGATGTCCACGCCGACACCCTCGGTGCCCGGCGCCGCGTGCGCCGCGTCGACGTAGGCCATCGCGATCGGCTTGCCCAGGGTGGGGGAGGGGGCGCCCGAGGTGACCTCGCCGATCACCTCGCCGCCGGCGACGACGGCGTACCCGGCGCGCGGCACCCGGCGGCCCTCGGCGATCAGGCCCACCAGCACGCGCGGCGGGTTCTGCTCGGCGCGCGCGGCGGCCTCGGTGAGCGCCTCGCGGCCCACGAAGTCGCCCTCCTTCTCGAACTTGACCACACGGCCGAGCCCGGCGTCGAAGGGGGTCAGCGAGGTGGTCAGCTCGTGCCCGTACAGCGGCATGCCCGCCTCCAGGCGCAGCGTGTCCCGGCAGGACAGGCCGCACGGCACCAGGCCGACGCCCTCGCCAGCCTTGGTCAGCGCCTGCCACAGCTCCACGGCGTGCTCCGGCTTCACGAACAGCTCGAAGCCGTCCTCGCCGGTGTAGCCGGTGCGCGCGATCAGCGCGGGGACACCGGCGACCGTGCCGGGCAGGCCCGCGTAGTACTTCAGACCGTCCAGGTCGGCGTCCGTGAGCGACTTCAGGATGCCGGGGGACTCCGGACCCTGGACCGCGATCAGGGCGTACGCGTCCCGGTCGTCGCGTACCTCGGCGTCGAAGCCCGCGACCCGCTCGGTCAGCGCGTCGAGCACGACCTGGGCGTTGGAGGCGTTGGCCACGACCATGTATTCAGGAGAAGCGGCCTCGGTGTCAGCGAGCCGGTAGACGATCAGGTCGTCCAGGATGCCGCCGTCGGCCTGGCAGATCATGGTGTAGCGGGCGCGGCCGACGCCCACGGAGGCGATGTTGCCGACCAGGGCGTGGTTCAGGAAGGCGGCGGCTTCGGCACCGGTCACGGTGATCTCGCCCATGTGCGAGAGGTCGAAGAGACCGGCCTTGGTCCGCACGGCCACGTGCTCGTCGCGCTCGGAGCCGTAGCGCAGGGGCATGTCCCAGCCGGCGAAGTCGGTCATCGTCGCACCGAGCGAGCGATGCAGGGCATCCAGCGCGGTGTGACGGAGTTCGGTGCTGCTCATCGGTCGGTCGTCTCCCAGGGCATGACGGGCGAGGTCGTTCCTCCCCATCTGTCATCGGAACCTGAGAGGTTCGCCGCGACCGCCACAGGGACGATCAGGGCTTGCACCTTGGGTGGAGCCACTGTCACAGCGGCCCGCTTTTCAGATGTGCCTCGCCCGCGCGGTAACGGGGCCTGAGAGATTCAAGGGAGGGACTTGCTCCTTCGGCGCCCCAGCGAGACGACTGCTGGGGACTCTCCCGCGCGGATTCAAGCGGCCGGTATGCAGTTGGCGGGCACATCATTGCACGCCCGGCGCCCGACCGTCAGGCCCCATCTGTAACCGACCTGTGGCCGTACGCGCACCGAACCGCCGGGCACCGCGCATTACTTTCTCTTTACATATGAGGGGCAGGAAGACCGGGCAGGGGGATCTCCGCGCCCACAGGGGAGGACGATCACGGTGAACAGGACATCCGCGTACGCCACCACCAGCGGCATCGCGGTGCCGCGGCAGCCCTCCGCCCCGGCCCGCCCGCGCCGCGCCGCCCGCGCCGAGGGACGCCCCGCCGAGCGCCCCGCCCCGGTCGTGCGCGATCTGCGCGAGCGCGCCGGGCGCAGCCCCCGTAGCCTGCGCTTCGGCCCCCGCGACCTGGTCGTGCTCACCGGCCTGCCCGGCAGCGGCAAGTCCACTCTGATGTGCCGCGCGGTCCCCGGCCGCCGCGTCGACTCCCAGGACGCCCGCGAGCGCTGGGCCGCCCGCCTGCCCCGCGTCCTGCCCTACGCCCTCTACCGCCCCCTGGTCCGCCTCGCCCACTTCGCCGCCCTGCGCCGCGCCCTGCGGACCGGCGAGGGAGTCGTCGTGCACGACTGCGGCACCCAGCCCTGGGTGCGCGGCTGGCTGGCCCGCGCCGCCCGCCGCCGCGGCGGCACCCTGCACCTGCTCCTCCTCGACGTCACCCCGGACACGGCCCGCGCGGGCCAGCACGAGCGCGGCCGGGGTGTCTCCCGGTACGCCTTCAGCCGCCACCGCCGTACGACGGCCCGGCTGCTGAGGGCGGTTGAGCGCGGCGAACTGCCCGGCGGCTGCGGCTCGGCGGTCCTGCTGGACCGGGACGCGGCGGACGCCCTGGAGCGGATCCTGTTCACAGGGTGAGGGCCTGTCACAGGCACCCGATAGCCTGTGGGCCACAGCAGTGGTTCCCAGCAGGCGGTAGGCACATGGACTTCCCGGCGGACATTCCCGCGGACTTCCCGGCACAGGCGCACCCCCATCCCCAGCCGCACGGCGGCTGGCCCGGCAACGAGCTGGAGGAGGTGCTGTCGGCCTCCCTCGGCGTGCCCGCGGCGGCCGGCCGGATCCTGGAGGTGCTGGGCCGCAGCTTCGTCTGGGTCCCGCTGCCCAACGGCGGCGGCCCGGACACCGGCCCGCTGGACCTGCCCACGCTGGAGCTCGACGGCCAGGTCTTCGTCCCGGTGTTCAGCTCGGAGGAACAGCTCCGCCAGGCGGCCGGCGCGCACATGTCGTTCACCATCGCCCCGGCCGTCGAGTTCGCCCGCGGCCTGCCTCCGCAGGCCGGGATCGCCGTCAACCCCGGCGGCATGGTGGGCGTCCCGCTCCCGCCGGAGGCGGTGGCCGTACTCTGCCGCGGGGGCCGCACCCCGCTCGACGGCCCCAGCACCGGCGGCCGGGTCCGCCTCTTCGAGCCCGACTGGCAGGACGACCCGATCGACTTCCTCTCGGCCGCCTCCGTCGAGTTCGCCGAGACGGGCGTGGTCCGCACCGCCCGCCGCTGTCTGGCCGTCATCGAGACGGGCGACCCGGTGTTGTTCGTCGGCGTGGAACTCTCCCAGTGGGAGGGCGACCTGCGAACCCGCCCCCTGGAAGCCCTGGGCCGAGCCCTCGGCAAGGTCCCGGTCCAGTGGCCGGTCAACCTCGTCCTCCTGGACGTGGCGGAAGACCCGGTGGGCGACTGGCTGAAGACGAACGTCCGCCCCTTCTACGAGCACGGCAACTGAGAAGGGGCGCGACGAACCCGAGGCCCCGAACTCCTGGGTGCTTAAGCTGTCTCCAAACGCAGGGCACACCACAGAAGGGCCGGTACGACAGGTGAGCGCGACCCCCAGCGGGAGCTTGACGCAGGCGCTGCGCCAGGTCACCCCCGGGCGCTACGACGCCTACGAGGCACTGCTGCGCGCCCTCGCCACCCCCTCCTCCGGCCAGATCTGGATGCTTCTGTGGCACGGCCAGGCGGGCTCCCCGGACGCCCAGTACGGGGACATGGAGGTCGACGGCTTCCACTACGCCCCCTGCGTCACCTCCGCCCAGGAACTCTCGGCCAGCGGGTGGAACCGCTCGTACGAGGTGGTCGACGCCCTCGACGTGGCCCGCACGCTCTACCCCGACCACTACGGCCTGTGGCTCAACCCGCACGCCCCGGGCGGCGGCGTCGGCATCCCCTGGCCGGACCTGCGCCGCATCGCCACCGGTCTGGACCGCCAGCCCGCCGGCCCGCTGCGGCTGTCGGAACCCGGCATCGAGATCCCGCAGTTCTACGCGCTGCTCGCGCAGAACGCCCACCGCACCCCGGCGCTCCGCTCGCTGCGCCGCGCCTGGGTGCAGCCCGCGCTCGGGGCGCCGTACCTCGCCCTCGGTCTGGACGTGTACGACACCTCGCCGGCCGCGGTGGACTCGGTGCGCGGGATGATGCAGCAGTCCGTCGGGGCGGTCCCGGAGGGGCTGCCCGTGTCGACGGTGGCGATGACCGACGACTACGACCCGGTCGTGATGTGGATGCGGGCCAACGCCCGCCCGTTCTACGACCGTGAGGCCCACGCGGCGGCCTCGCCGCAGGCCCCGGCCGCCGGGTACGGCTACCCGCCCGCCCACAGCTCCTACTGACCGGGGCGAGCCGCAGAATTTACGTTCTCGACATCCTTCTGCGCGCGTAGAAACCGGCCGATCGGTTCTGAACCGCGCAAATATGCCGTTCTGGCCCCACTGTGTCCTGACTTCCCCGCGTTCGGCGGTCGTTACCCCCTGTTCGGATAACGGAATCCCCTGCACTGCATCACGGTTGCGCATACTTTCGCCGTCAGCTCTGGCGAGTGATCGTGGCCACGCTGAAGACTCCCCACTCAAGACGCGAGGCCGAGGTCCCGTGTCTGATGGCAAGTCGACAAAGCCGCAATCCGCGGCAGGCGCAGGCCGGTCACCACCGGCGAGAGGGGTCGCTCACCGTGACCGCACCGATCGAGACCACCGGGGCAGAGGCAAACGCCCAGCCGGAGGCCGTGCTGGAGGGTGCCGGTAAGGGGCAGATCGAGGGTCGTTCCCTGGGCCAGATCGCCTGGACCCGGTTCAAGAAGGACAGAGTCGCTGTCGCCGGCGGCGTCATCGTGATCCTGCTGATCCTCCTCGCGATCCTCTCGCGCCCCATCCAGGCCATGTTCGGCCTCGACCCCAACGCCTTCCACCAGGACCTGATCGTGCCCGACACCTCGCTGCCCAAGGGCGGCTGGGGCGGCATGAGCATGGATCACCCGCTGGGCGTGGACCCGAAGTTCGGCCGGGACATCGCCACCCGCATCCTGGAGGGCTCCTGGGTGTCGCTGGTGGTCGCCTTCGGCGCCACGGTCCTGTCCAACGTGATCGGCGCGGTCATGGGCGTCGTCGCCGGCTACTACGGCGGCCGGGTCGACACGATCATCAGCCGGCTGATGGACATCTTCCTCGCCTTCCCGCTGCTGCTCTTCGCCATCGCCATCTCGGCGACGCTGCAGGGCGGGGCCTTCGGCCTCAACGGTCTGCCGCTCCACCTGAGCGTGCTGATCTTCGTCATCGGCTTCTTCAACTGGCCCTATCTGGGCCGGATCGTGCGAGGCCAGACCCTCGCCCTCAGGGAGCGTGAGTTCGTCGACGCTTCCCGGGGCCTGGGCGCCAAGGGCCCGTACATCCTCTTCCGTGAGCTGATGCCCAACCTGGTCGGCCCGATCATCGTCTACTCGACGCTGCTCATCCCGACCAACATCCTCTTCGAGGCGTCCCTGAGCTTCCTGGGCGTGGGTATCCAGCCTCCACAGGCCTCCTGGGGCGGCATGCTCCGGGAAGCCGTCACGTACTACCAGGTCGATCCCCAGTACATGATCGTGCCGGGCCTCGCCATCTTCATCACCGTCCTGGCGTTCAATCTGCTCGGCGACGGTCTCCGCGACGCTCTCGACCCCCGCAGCCGCTAGGCAGCTCCCGAGAGTTCATCAAGTTTCCGATCATGGAGGGGAAACAGACCATCATGCGAAGGTCAGCGCTGGCCGCCATCGCGGCCATCGGTTCCGCCAGCCTGCTGCTTGCAGGCTGCAGCAAGGCCGATGACAACAAGGACGGGACCGGCACTCCGAAGGCAGCCGGCGCCAACGCGGCGACCACCGGTGTCGTCAACGCGTCCGACAAGAAGGGTGGCACGGTCACCTACGAGCTGTCGGACGTCCCGGACTCCTTCGACCCGGGCAACACGTACTACGCGTACATGTACAACTTCAGCCGGCTGTACGCCCGCCCGCTGATGACGTTCGCGCCCGGCCCCGGCGAGAAGGGCAACACCCTCGTCCCGGACCTCGCCGCGAGCAAGGGCGTCCCGAGCGACGGCGGCAAGACCTGGACGTACAAGCTGCGTACGGGCCTGAAGTACCAGGACGGCACGGCGATCACCTCGAAGGACGTCAAGTACGCCGTCGAGCGTTCCAACTTCGCGCGTGACGTGCTCTCGCTCGGCCCGAACTACTTCCAGCAGTTCATGAAGGACGGCGACAAGTACAAGGGTCCGTACAAGGACAAGAGCGCCAAGGGCCTGTCCTCCATCGCGACCCCGGACGACAGCACGATCGTCTTCCACCTGAACCGCGCCTTCCAGGAGTTCGACTACCTGGTCGCCGCGCCGCAGACGGCTCCGGTGCCGCAGGCCAAGGACGACGGCGTCGACTACGTCAAGCACATCGTGTCCTCGGGCTCGTACCAGTTCCAGAGCTACGAAGAGGGCAAGCAGGCCGTCCTCGTCCGTAACAAGAACTGGGACCCGAAGACCGACCCGCTGCGCAAGCAGCTGCCGGACAAGATCGTCGTCAACCTGAAGGTCAACCCGGAGACGATCGACAAGGACCTGCAGTCCGGCGACGCCACCGTCGACCTCGCGGGCTCCGGCGTCCAGGCCTCCACCCAGGCCCAGCTGATCAACTCGGCCGACGGCAAGGCCGCGACCGACAACACCTACGGTGGCCGCCTGGTCTACATGGCGATCAACACCAAGGTGAAGCCGTTCGACAACGTGGCCTGCCGCAAGGCGGTCCAGTTCGCGATCGACAAGGTCTCCGTGCAGACGGCCGAGGGCGGCCCGATCCGCGGTGAGCTCGCCTCCACCGTCCTGCCGCCGGACATCACCGGCTACCAGAAGGCGGACGCCTACGCGACCACCGGCAGCAAGGGCGACGTCGCCAAGGCCAAGGACCAGCTGAAGGCCTGCGGCAAGTCCTCGATCACGACCAACATCTCGGCGCGTTCCGACCGCCAGCAGGAGATCGACGCCGCCACGGCGATCATCGCCTCGCTGAAGAAGGTCGGCATCAACGCCACCCTGAAGCAGTACCCGTCGGGTAAGTACTTCACCGACTACGCGGGTGTGCCGAAGTTCACCGTGAAGCAGAACATCGGCCTGGAGATGATGCAGTGGGGCGCCGACTGGCCCTCCGGCTACGGCTTCCTGCAGCAGATCCTGAACGGCAAGGCGATCAGCCAGTCCGGTAACACCAACCTGTCGCAGTACGACAACAAGAAGGTCAACGACCTGCTCGGTTCGGCGATCGCCTCCGAGGACGTCGCCAAGCGCAACGAGCTGTACGCGCAGATCGACAAGCAGACGATGGACGACGCCGTCCTCGTCCCGCTGACCTACTTCAAGGTCCTGCTGTACCGCTCGCCGTACGCGACCAACGTCGTCTCCACGGCCGCCTTCAGCGGTGAGTACGACTACCTCAACCTCGGCACCACGAAGAAGTAGCAGCCCCGGAAGGCAGGTGAAGGCATTGGTGCCCGCGGGCTTCGCAGCCCGCGGGCACCAGCGCCGGCTCCCGTGATCTCGTATATTCTCCGCCGGACGTTCGCAGCAGTGATCCTGCTGCTGGTCGTCACCGCGGTCACCTTCGCCATCTTCTTCCTGCTGCCGCGACTCGCCGGCCAGACGGCGGACCAGCTGGCGCAGCAGTACATCGGCAAGAGCCCCTCGAAGGCGGACATCGCCGCGGTCAAGCACAACCTCGGTCTCGACCAGCCCGTTTACACGCAGTACTGGCACTTCGTGAAGGGGATCGTGGCCGGCGCCGACTACAACGTCGGTCCCTCCAAGGTGCACTGTGACGCACCCTGCTTCGGCTACTCCTTCAAGACCCATGAAGCGGTCTGGCCGCAGCTGACCTCCCGCCTTCCGGTGACCCTCTCGCTGGCCCTCGGTGCTGCCGTCCTGTGGCTGCTTTCGGGTGTCGTCGTCGGTGTCATCTCCGCGCTGAAGCCGCGCTCGGTCTTCGACCGCACCTTCATGGGCGTCGCGCTCGCCGGTGTCTCGCTGCCCATGTTCTTCACGGGCAACCTGGCGATCCTGCTCTTCACCTACAAGTGGCCGATCTTCGGCCGCACGTACGTCCCGTTCACCGAGAACCCCGCGCAGTGGGCCAACACCCTCTTCCCGGCGTGGTGTTCGCTCGCCCTGCTCTACTCCGCCATCTACGCGCGGCTCACCCGCTCGGGCATGCTGGAGACGATGAGCGAGGACTTCATCCGCACCGCCCGCGCGAAGGGCCTGCGGGAGCGCACCGTCGTCACCCGGCACGGTCTGCGGGCGGCGCTGACCCCGATCATCACGGTCTTCGGCATGGACCTCGGCCTGCTGCTCGGCGGTGCCGTGATCACCGAGTCCGTGTTCTCGTTCCACGGTGTCGGCCAGTTCGCGGTGCAGGCCATCGACGACAACGACCTGCCCCCCATCCTCGGCGTGACCCTGCTCGCCGCCCTCTTCGTCGTGATCGCAAATCTTGTGGTGGACGTGCTCTACGCCGCCGCCGACCCGCGGGTGAGGCTCTCGTGACCGAACTCTCCAAGACCGGTGCCGCAGTGGGGGAGCCCACCGCCGGCAACGCGTCCGAAGCCTTCCTGGAGGTCCGCGACCTCAAGGTGCACTTCCCGACCGACGACGGTCTGGTCAAGTCCGTCGACGGGCTCAGCTTCTCGGTGGAGAAGGGCAAGACCCTCGCCATCGTGGGCGAGTCCGGCTCCGGCAAGTCGGTGACCTCGCTCGCCATCATGGGCCTGCACCGCCTCGGCGCCCGCGGCAAGAACGTGCAGATGTCCGGCGAGATCTGGCTGGCCGGCCAGGAACTGGTCGGCGCGAGCCCGGACGAGGTGCGCAAGCTCCGCGGCCGGGAGATGTCCATGATCTTCCAGGACCCGCTGTCCGCGATGCACCCGTACTACAAGATCGGCGACCAGATCGTCGAGGCGTACCGGGTCCACCACAACGTGAGCAAGAAGGTGGCCCGCACCCGGGCCATCGAGATGCTCGACCGGGTCGGCATCCCCGAGCCGGCCAAGCGCGTCGACGGCTACCCGCACGAGTTCTCCGGCGGTATGCGCCAGCGCGCCATGATCGCCATGGCGCTGGTCAACAACCCCGAGCTGCTCATCGCGGACGAGCCGACCACGGCCCTCGACGTGACCGTCCAGGCGCAGATCCTCGACCTGATCCGCGACCTGCAGAAGGAGTTCGGCTCCGCGGTCGTCATGATCACCCACGACCTGGGCGTGGTCGCCGAGATCGCCGACGACGTCCTGGTGATGTACGGCGGCCGGTGCGTGGAGCGCGGCTCCGCCGCCGAGGTCTTCGAGAAGCCGCAGCACCCGTACACCTGGGGCCTGCTGGGCTCCATGCCGCGCATCGACCGTGAGACCTCCGAACGGCTCATCCCGGTCAAGGGTCAGCCGCCGAGTCTCATCAACGTCCCCTCGGGCTGCGCCTTCCACCCGCGCTGCCCGTACGCGGACATTCCCAAGGGGAACGTCACCCGCACGGTGCGGCCCGAGCTGGAGATCGTGAGCACCGGGCACTGGTCCGCCTGCCACCTCCCGGCCGAGGACCGTGAGCGGATCTGGACCGAAGAGATTGCGCCGAAGCTGTGAGTGAGACGACGAACAACCAGGCCGCCGATGGCGAGGTGCTGCTCAAGGTCGAGAACCTGACCAAGCACTTCCCGATCAAGAAGGGCATCCTCCAGCGCCAGGTCGGCGCCGTGAAGGCGGTCGACGGCATCGACTTCGAGGTGCGCAAGGGCGAGACCCTGGGCGTCGTCGGCGAGTCGGGCTGCGGCAAGTCGACCATGGGCCGGGTCATCACCCGTCTCCAGGACCCGACCGGCGGCAAGATCACCTTCGAGGGCCAGGACATCACGCGGCTCAGCACCGGGAAGATGCGCCCGCTGCGCCGCGACATCCAGATGATCTTCCAGGACCCGTACGGCTCCCTGAACCCCCGGCACACCATCGGCTCCATCGTCTCCGCGCCCTTCCGGCTGCAGGGCGTGGAGCCCGAGGGCGGGGTGAAGAAGGAAGTCCAGCGCCTCCTGGAGCTGGTCGGTCTGAGCCCCGAGCACTACAACCGGTACCCGCACGAGTTCTCCGGCGGTCAGCGCCAGCGCATCGGCATCGCCCGCGCGCTCGCCCTGAAGCCGAAGCTGGTCGTCGCCGACGAGCCGGTGTCCGCGCTGGACGTGTCGATCCAGGCGCAGGTCGTGAACCTCATGGACGACCTCCAGCAGGAGCTCGGCCTGACGTACGTGATCATCGCGCACGACCTCTCGGTCGTCCGGCACGTCTCGGACCGGATCGCGGTGATGTACCTCGGCAAGATCGTCGAAATCGCCGACCGCACCTCGCTGTACGAGGCGCCGATGCACCCGTACACCAAGGCGCTGATGTCGGCGGTGCCGGTGCCGGACCCGAAGCGCCGGGGCGCGAAGAGCGAGCGCATCCTGCTCCGCGGTGACGTCCCCTCGCCGATCGCCCCGCCGTCGGGCTGCCGCTTCCACACCCGGTGCTGGAAGGCGACGCAGATCTGCAAGACGACCGAGCCGCAGCTCGTGGAGCTGAGGACCGGCCAGCGGGTCGCCTGCCACCACCCGGAGAACTTCGCCGACCAGGCCCCACAGGACACGGTCCTGCTGTCGGTGGCGAAGGAGGCGTCGGAACTCGTCCCGGACGCGGTCCTGGAGGAGAAGCCGGCGACGGTGACGGAGACGGAGGCCGAGGAAGCCCCGGCCGCCGACGCCGCTCCGGCGGCCGAAGCCCCGGCGGAGGATGCTCCGGCCGAGGAGCCCGCCACCGAGGAGCCCGCCACCGAGGAGCCCGCCACCGAGGAGGCCGCCACCGAGGAGCCCGCCACCGAGGAGGCCGCCACCGAGGAGCCCGCCACCGAGGAGGCCGACGACGAGGCCACCGAGGAAGCCGCCGCCGACGAAGCCCCCGCCGAGGAGGCTGCCGAGGAGGAGGCGCCGGAGTCCACGGAATCGGACGAAACGGCCAAGTCGGCCGCATCGAGCGAGTCGGCCGAGAAGTCGGGCGAGTCGAACGATAAATAGCTCACCGAAGCTCACACGCGTCAGGGGCCTGGCTTTGTAAGGTTCACGGCCCCTGACGGGTGAGAATGGCAGGGTGCAGCTCCAGCAACTCTTCAGCCCCTCCGTCCAGCACACGCTCGACGTCATCGGCATCTTCGTGTTCGCGATCTCCGGCGCGCTGCTCGCCGTCCGGAAGAACTTCGACGTCTTCGGGATCGCCGTACTCGCCGAGGTCACCGCGCTGGGCGGGGGGCTGTTCCGCGATCTGGTCATCGGGGCCGTACCCCCGGCCGCCTTCACGGACCTCGGGTACTTCGTGACCCCCCTGTTCGCCGCGCTCGTCGTCTTCTTCCTGCACCCGCACGTGGAGCGCATCCAGGCGGCGGTGCTGGTCTTCGACGCGGCCGGCCTCGGCCTGTTCTGTGTGAGCGGTACGACGAAGGCGTACAGCTACGGCCTCAACCTGACCGCGTCCGCGACCCTCGGCCTCGCCACCGCGGTCGGCGGCGGTGTGCTGCGCGACGTGCTCGCCAACGAGGTTCCCTCGCTGCTGCGCTGGGACCGCGACCTGTACGCGGTCCCGGCGATCGTCGGCGCCACCATGGTGGTGCTGTGCATCCGTTACGACGCGCTGACCCCGTTGACCAGCGGGCTCGCGGTCGTCACGGCCTTCGTCCTGCGCCTGCTCGCGATGCGGTTCCACTGGCGAGCGCCGCGTGCGTGGAACCGCCGGTCGACCGTGACCGAGGAGTAGTCCCGGCGCCGCCGATCCCGACCACCGACCGGTCGTGCCCCGGGGCGTGGCTCTGGCCCATCTGGAGCGTCAGCCAGCGGAAGACCGTGGTGACCTGGGGCCGCCACAGCGCCATGTTGTGGCCGCCCGCGCTGCGCGGCAGGAACACCACGTGCACGGTCGTCGGCGCCTTGGCGATGGACTCCAGCGCCACGCCCGCCTGGTAGCCGTCACCGGCCTCGCCCGAGATGTACAGCGCGATCCGCGGCGGCGCCGAGGCCTTCCGCAGGATCAGGTACGGGTTGTTCGCGGCGCGCAGCGCGGGGTTCTGCGCCGCGAGGGAGTTCCGCTCGCCGATCGGGTCGTTGTAGCCGGACAGGCTCACCGCGGCCCGGTAGCGGTCGGGGTGGGCCACGGCCAGCTTGACCGCGCAGTGCGCGCCCGCCGAGTACCCGGCCACCGCCCAGCCCGAGGGTGCCGGCACGGCCCGGAAGTTGTCCATGACCATCTTCGGCACGTCGATGCTGAGCCAGCTGTCGGCGTTGACCTGGCCGGGGATGTTGGCACAGCCGGTGTCGACGCCCGCCAGCAGGTTGGTGCGCGGGGCGACCATGATGAAGGGCGCCACCTGGCCGCTCTTCATCAGCGGCAGCAGCTGCTCGTGCGCCTTCAACGAGCCGAACCAGGCCTTCGCGGAGCCCGGGTAGCCCGGCAGCAGTTCCACCACCGGGAACTTCTTGTGGCGGTAGGCCGGCTGGTTGTACTGCGGCGGCAGCCACACGTAGACCTCGGCGTTCACGCCCGAGACCCGGCCCTTGAGCTGGGTGACGCGCACGCCGCCGGCCGCGTGCATGCCGGGCCCGTCGGCTGCCTTGAAGTCCTGCCTGACCTTGGGCAGCCGCTTTACCGCTATCCCGCCGGTTCCGTCCTGGCCGAGGTTCGCCGCCTGCTGGACATGGTTGCCGGTACCGAGCAGGTCGGCCCAGTTGTCGTACAGGTTGTTCTGGTTGTTGACCAGCACGAAGACCAGGGTGACCGCCGTGCCCTGGGCGAACAGCAGCATCAGCACCCGGGCCACGGCGCGCAGGGGCCGGGGCCCGCGCATCCTCGACCAGAGCACGAGCGGCAGTATGAGGGCGACGACGGACAGCACGATCGTCGTGTAGAGGAACGGAGTCCCGGTGAGGCTCATGTCCCCATAGAGGGTGATGGGGTGCCCTGGGTTGTGGACGTGTCCGGACACTTACCGAGAAATTGCCGGGATCTCACCCGGAGGCGGGATCCGGTCGGTCGGGTGACCGTATCTCGTCATCCCGGCGCAGACTAAAAAGCTACCGCTTAGTAATTTCCTGTTGTACGGTTCAGGCATGCCAGAAGCAGCTTCCGCCCCCTCCCCATCGCGGGCCGTGATCGGCGACAGCGAGTTCGACCGCGACACGGCGGTCACCCGTCGCGAGCCGGGCGTCTACGACATCGACCTCTCGGCCGGCTGGACCATCATCAACGCCGTGAACGGCGGCTATCTGCTGGCCGTGCTCGGCCGGGCCCTCGCGGAGGCGCTCCCGCACCCGGACCCCTTCACCATCTCCGCGCACTACCTGACCGCGTCCCAGCCCGGCCCCGCGGTGATCCGCACCGAGCAGGTCCGCACCGGCCGCACCCTCTCCACGGGCCAGGCCTCGCTCTTCCAGTACGACGACGCGGGCAACGAGGTAGAGCGCATCCGCGTCCTCGCCTCCTACGGCGACCTCTCCACCCTCCCCGACGACGTCCGTACGACGGCCCTGCCGCCCGCGCTCCCGCCGCTGGAGCAGTGCTTCGGCCCCGACGACTCACCGGCTCCGGTGCCGGGCAGCTCGGCCATCGCCGACCGGCTGATGCTCAAGCTCGACCCCGCCACCCTCGGCTGGGCGCTCGGCGCGCCCTCCGGCAAGGGCGAGATGCGCGCCTGGTTCGGCCTGGCCGACGGCCGCGACGCCGACCCGCTCTCGCTGCTCCTCGCAGTGGACGCGTTGCCGCCGACCGCGTTCGAGATCGGTCTGATGGGCTGGGTGCCGACGGTCGAACTCACCGTCCACGTCCGCCACCGTCCGGCCCCCGGCCCGCTGCGCGTGTCGATCACCACGCGCAACCTGGCCGGCGGCTTCCTGGAGGAGGACGCCGAGGTCTGGGACAGCCAGGACCGCCTGGTCGCCCAGTCCCGGCAGCTGGCCCGGGTCAGGCTCGGCTGATCGGGCAGAAGCCGCTCCGGCAGAATCCGGTGTCGTGAAGTCCGACCGGCTGCTGTCGATCCTGCTGCTCCTGCAGACCCGGGGCCGGGTCCCCGCGCACGAACTCGCCGACCGGCTGGAGGTCTCGGTCCGCACCATCTACCGGGACATCGAGGCGCTGTCGGCCTCGGGCGTCCCGGTGTACGCCGAGCGCGGGCGGCACGGGGGCATCGAACTCCTCGCCGGTTTCCGCACGGACGTCACCGGACTGACCGCCGACGAGTCCCGGGCCCTGTTCATCCTGGCCGCCCAGGGCGCGCACGCCGCGCTCGGCCTGGACAGCGCCCTCGGCTCCGCCCTGCGCAAGGTGATGGCGGCCCTGCCGGAGCCGCACCGGCCCGCCGCCGAGGTCACCAGCCGCCGCATCCTGGTCGACGCCACGCGCTGGAACAGCGGCCCGCAGCAGGCCGTCGACCTGGCGGTGCTCCAGGACGCCGTGTTCCGTGACCGGCGGCTCAGCCTGCACTACCGGCACAGCGGAGAGCGGGACCTGCGGACGTACACCGTGGACCCGTACGGGCTGGTCAGCAAGGCCGGGGTCTGGTACCTGGTCGCCGACCGGCGCGGCCGGCCCCGGCTCTTCCGTGCCGACCGGGTGCATCTGGCGCACCTGCTGGACGACCCGGTGCGGCGCCGGGCCGGTGTCGAACTCGCCGACGCCTGGGAGGTGTTGCGCCGCCAGGTGGAGGGGCGCGAGAGCGGGATCGAGGTCACGGTCCGGGTCCCGTGCGACCGTTTCGACCTGTTCCGGCGGCTGTTCGCCGCGCAGCTGACCGAAGTCCGCGACTTCGACGGCGAGAGCGAGTGGGTCACCGCCCGGCTGTCCTACCCGGTGCTCAGCGCCGTCCGCCACCTGCTCGCGTTCTCCGACCGGGTGGAGATCCTGGACCCGCCCGAGGCGCGCGCGGAACTGCTGCGAGGGGCCCGCGCCGTCATGGCTCTGTACGGGTCGGAGAAGTAGCAGGAGAGGGCTCAGTGCAGCCAGTGGTCGCGGCCGACGGTGATGAGCCGCAGCTGCCGCCGGGCGAGCTGGGTGACGCGCTCCCGCTCCTCCTCGGGCGCCTCCAGCGCCTCCAGGAACAGCGAGGCGGTGATGAGCATCTGGTCGACGTAGAGGTGCGCGAGCATCTGCAGGTCGTCCTCGCTCCAGCCCGCGGACCCGGGGTCCTTGGCCAGCTCGGCCTTGACCTCCTCGGCGAACCGGGCCAGTTGGGCGCGGATGGCCTCGCGCACCGGCTGGACCCCGCCGTGCCGCTCGCGCGCGATGAAGCGGACGTGAGCGGGATGGGTGTCCACGTGGTGGGCGATCAACTCGATGGCGCCCGCTATGCGTTCCTCGGCGTCGCCCGTCGCGGACACCGTCTGGGCCACCATCGGGTGCAGGCTGCCGAGCGCCTCGTCGACCAGGGCCACGCCGAGATCGGCGGTGGAGCGGAAGTGCCGGTAGAAGGCGGTCGGGGCGACACCGACGGCCCGGGCGACCTCGCGCAGGCCCAGGCTGCTCAGGCTCTGCTCCTCCAGCAGCGCGAGCGCCGCGTCCAGGAACGCCTGCCGGGTCTTCTGCTTCTGGGCCTGCCGGATGCCGAGGGTGTGACTCATGTCATCCAGTTAACAACTGTTCTCTGGAATTGGAAAGCCGTGGGAGGCGTTAGACTCAAAGTCAGTGAACAAGTGTTACTACAACTGTTCACCGAAACTTCACGGAGGGGGATCGAATCCCATGCTGTTCCTCGTCGCCGCACTCATGCTGCTCGGCGTCGTGCTGGGCACCGTGGCTCACGCGCCCATGCCCGTCACGGCCGTCCTGGCCGCGGTCATCGCCGTCTGGCTGGGCATCTTCGCGATCCGCGAGCGCATCGGCCGCCGTCGCCAGTCCTCGGCCAACTGACCGTCCGGAACGACATCCAGGAGCTGAGCACCATGCAACTCACCGCACCGGCCACCAGCCGCACCGACACCCGTACGCGCACCCGCGACGCCGACGGCATGGCCGTGGCGTCCTTCATCCTCGGCCTGCTCGGCCTGCTCGTCCTCAATCTCTTCCTCGGCCCGATCGCCATCGTCCTCGCCGCGGTCTCCCTCTGGCGCGGCACGGCCCGCCGGGGCCGCGCCTGGCTGGGTCTGACCCTCGGCGTGGCCGACCTGGCGGTCCTGGCGATCGCGATGCAGATGTCCAACACGGTGTCGTGGAGCCTGTGACGTCACCGACGTATGGCGCACACTCGGCCAAGGCCGAGCGCAGGGGCCCATTAGAATCGGCCTCACCATGGCATACCTCGACCACGCCGCCACGACGCCGATGCTCCCGGAGGCGGCGGAGGAACTGACCGCCCAGCTGAGCATCACCGGCAACGCGTCCTCCCTGCACGCCTCCGGCCGCCGGGCCCGCCGCACGGTCGAGGAGTCCCGCGAGACCCTCGCGGACGCGCTGGGCGCCCGTCCCAGCGAGGTCGTCTTCACCTCGGGCGGCACCGAGGCCGACAACCTCGCGGTCAAGGGCCTGTACTGGTCCCGCCGCGACGCCGACCCGGCCCGCACCCGCATCCTGGCCAGCCCCGTCGAGCACCACGCCGTGCTGGACGCCGTGCACTGGCTGGGCGAGCACGAGGGCGCCACGGTCGAGTACCTCCCCGTCGACTCCTACGGCCGCGTCCACCCCGACGCGCTGCGCGAGGCGATCTCCCGCAACCCCGACGACGTCGCCGTGGCCACCGTCATGTGGGCCAACAACGAGATCGGCACGATCCTGCCGGTCCGCGAACTGGCCGACGTCGCGGGGGAGTTCGGCATCCCGCTGCACGCCGACGCGGTCCAGGCCTTCGGTCAGGTGCCGGTCGACTTCGGTGCCTCGGGCCTCGCCGCGATGACGGTTTCCGGCCACAAGATCGGCGGCCCGTACGGCATCGGCGCGCTGATCCTCGGCCGCGAGTACACCCCCGTGCCCGTCCTGCACGGCGGCGGCCAGGAGCGCCACGTCCGCTCCGGCACCCTCGACGTCCCGGCGATCGCCTCCTTCGCGGTCGCCGGCCGGCTCGCCGCCGAGCAGTGCGAGTGGTTCGCGCGGGAGATCGGCGCCCTGCGCGACCAGTTGATCGACGCGGTCCGTACGGCCGTACCGGACGCGATCCTCGGTGGCGACCCGGCTCCGGAGGGCCGCCTCCCGGCCAATGCCCACTTCACGTTCCCCGGGTGCGAGGGCGACTCCCTGCTGCTCCTGCTGGACGCCCAGGGCATCGAGTGCTCCACCGGCTCCGCCTGCACGGCGGGCGTCGCCCAGCCCAGCCACGTCCTGCTCGCCACCGGTGTCGACCCGGACCTGGCCCGCGGCACCCTGCGCTTCTCCCTCGGCCACACGTCCACGGAGGCGGACGTCGAGGCGGTGGCCAAGGCCATCGGCCCGGCGGTGGAGCGGGCCCGCGCGGCGGGGCTCAGCTGAGCGGCGCGCACCAGCTCAGGGCGTACAAAAGCCGGCGTGCGAAAGCACGCCGGCGCACAAAAGCGACCTACGAGGCGGGTTCCCTTCGCCGGTATTGTCCGGATCAGGTAATGGGGGTCGCCTTCCGGTCCAGTACTTGCAACCTTCCGGCCTCTCAGCCCTAGCGTCGACGTCGGCACCAGCGGAGGCTTGGTGTCTCTCGCTGACGTCGGCTACTCCGCTTGAACTCCCTCACTCGTCCCGTAGGTCTATATACAGGATAGAACGCCCGATACCGGACAAAAAGGGGTTGGGCCTTGATTTTTTTCCGGAGCCTGGGGAACGGCCCCGTACCCTGGAAGAGCTATGACTGACACCCCGCAGCGCCCCCGCCCCCTCCGCGTCCTCGCCGCCATGTCCGGCGGTGTCGACTCCGCCGTCGCCGCCGCGCGGGCCGCGGAAGCCGGTCACGACGTCACCGGCGTCCACCTCGCGCTCTCCGCGAACCCGCAATCCTTCCGCACCGGCGCGCGGGGCTGCTGCACCATCGAGGACTCGCGCGACGCCCGCCGCGCCGCCGACGTCATCGGCATCCCCTTCTACGTCTGGGACCTCGCCGACCGCTTCCGCGAGGACGTGGTCGAGGACTTCATCGCCGAGTACGAGGCGGGCCGCACCCCGAACCCGTGCCTGCGCTGCAACGAGAAGATCAAGTTCGCCGCGCTGCTGGACAAGGCGCTGGCCCTGGGCTTCGACGCGGTGTGCACGGGCCACTACGCGAAGGTGATCCTGAACGAGGACGGCACCCGCGAGCTGCACCGCGCCTCCGACATGGCGAAGGACCAGTCGTACGTCCTCGGCGTCCTGGACGACAAGCAGCTCGCGCACGCGATGTTCCCGCTCGGCGACACGGTCACCACCAAGGAGGAGATCCGCGCGGAGGCCGAGCGCCGAGGCCTGGCCGTTGCCAAGAAGCCCGACTCGCACGACATCTGCTTCATCGCCGACGGCGACACCCAGGGCTTCCTCGCCAATCGGCTGGGCAAGGCCGAGGGCGACATCGTCGACGAGGACGGCAACCGGCTGGGCACGCACGAGGGCGCGTACGGCTTCACCATCGGCCAGCGCAAGGGCCTGCGCATCGGTACCCCGGCCGCCGACGGCAAGCCGCGCTACGTCCTCGACATCTCCCCGGTGAACAACACGGTGACCGTCGGCCCCGCCGCGTCCCTGGACGTCAGCGCGCTCACCGCGGTCAAGCCCCGCTGGTGCGGCACGGCCCCCGAGGGCCCCGGCAGCTACACCGCCCAGCTCCGCGCGCACGGCGGCGAGACCGAGGTGACCGCGGAACTCGTCGACGGCGAACTGCGCGTCACCTTCGCCGAGCCGGTCCGCGGGGTCGCCCCCGGCCAGGCGATCGTGCTGTACGACGGCACGCGCGTGGTCGGCTCGGCGACGATCGCGACGACCACGCGGGCGACGGCAGCGGCGGTGTAGCCCGGCTGCGGGGGGCCTGCCTGCGGGGTGGCCCGCCTACGGGGCGAAGAACTCGGCAAGCACCGGCCCCAGGACCTCCGGTTCCACCATGTGGGTCTGCCCCTCCAGGACCCGGTACGTGCCCTGGGGCACCGCCTCCGCGATCGCCTGGCTCGCCCTGTGCATCCACTCCGGGCTCGCCCCGCCCGCGACGGACAGCACGGGCACGGAGACCAAGGCCAGCCGCTCCCGCGGCAGCAGACCGTCGCCCATGACCGCGTCGTCGTAGGCGAGGCTCGGTGCGACGGCCTCCATGCCCGCCCACATCGGCGACTGGCGGGCGCTCCGGACCATCTCCTCGCCGAGGCCCGCCAGGCGCAGGAACAGCTCCACGGCGTCCCCGCGCCGGCCCTCCGCCAGCGCCTTGTCCAGCTGCTCCTTGTACCGGGCCTCCTGCTCCGCGCCGCCCGCCAGGTGGTCCGCGAACGGCACCTCGTACACGGCGGCCTGACGTACCGGCAGGCCGCTCGCCGCCGCCTCCAGCACCAGCGCGCCGCCCGAGGAGACCCCGAACAGCGCCGCGTCGCCGCCCACCGCGTCGAGCAGCGCGGCCAGGTCCTCGACCTCGCGGGCCACCGCGTAGGGCGCCGTGTCCCCGCTCGCGCCGCGCCCCCGGCGGTCGTAGACGACGGCCGTGCAGCGGTCCGCGAGCCGGTGCGCCAGAGGCGCCACGGTGCCGCCGGTGGACATCGCGCCGCTCACCAGGATCACCGTGGGCCCCTGGCCGATCGCTTCGTACGCGAGGGCGGTGCCGTCGCGGGAAGTCGTCATCTTGTCCATGCCGTCGCAGACTGCCGCACGGCACGGGGCTCGTCGGTCACGACACGTCGGTGCCGTGGAAGGTCACGCCACTTCGACCTCGTAGAAGCACAGGTGATCCTTGATCTCCGCCACGTCCGGCTTCGGGTCCGGGTACGACCACACGAGGTCGGGCGCGTCGGGCAGCGACCAGTAGGACGCAGTGCCCTTGAAGGGGCAGACGGTGTGGGTGTCGGAGGGGGTGAGCAGGTCCATGCGGACGTCCTCGGCGGGGATGTAGTACCGCGCCGGAGAACCGGTCTCGCGCAGTACGAGGGGACGGTCGCTCTCCGCGAGCACCTGTCCGCCGTGCACCACACGCACGTGCTGTTCGCCCCGTTCGATGGTGATCGTGTGTCCTTGGCTCATACTCGAAAAGCGCCCGCGGGCCCGTACTTCTTCCCGGGTACGGTGAGCGCATGAATATTTGCGTCTTCCTCTCCGCCGCCGACCTCGACGAGCGGTACACGCGCCCCGCGCGCGAGTTCGCGGAACTGATCGGCAAGGGCGGCCACACGCTGGTGTGGGGCGGTTCCGACGTCGGGCTGATGAAGGTCGTCGCCGACGGCGTGCAGGAGGCCGGGGGCAGGCTGCTGGGCGTCTCCGTCGAGTTCCTCGCGGCGAAGGCACACCCGGGGGCGGACGAGATGGTCATCGCCGCCGACCTGGCCGAGCGGAAGAAGCTGCTGCTGGAGAAGGCCGACGCCGTGGTGATCATGGTGGGCGGCACCGGCACGCTCGACGAAGCCACGGAGATCCTGGAGCTGAAGAAGCACGGCCGCACCGACAAGCCCGTGGTGCTGCTGAACACCGAGGGCTTCTACGACGGCCTGGAACAGCAGTTCCGCCGCATGGAGAAGGAGGGCTTCCTGCCGCGCCCCCTCGCCGACCTGGTGTTCTTCGCGAAGGAGCCGGTGGGCGCGCTGGCCTACCTGGAGGAGTCGCTCGGCGCCCGGTGATGCGAGCATGGCGGGCATGGCAACTCATGTGATCACCGGGGCCGGTTCCGGCATCGGCGCCGCCGTCGCCCGCCGGCTCCACGCGCGCGGGGACGAACTCGTCCTCCACGCGCGCGACGCGGGCCGCGCCAAGGAACTGGCCGCCCAGTTCCCCGGCGCGCGCACCCTGGTCGGCGACCTCGCCGACCCCGACAGGCTGTCCTGGGCCTTCTCCCACCAGTCGCTCCCGGAACGGGTCGACTCGCTGCTGCACATCGCCGGGGTCGTGGACCTCGGCGAGGTCGGCGAGCTGACCCCGAAGGCCTGGCACCACCAGCTCAACGTCAACCTGATCGCCCCGGCCGAGCTGACCCGGCACTTCCTGCCCCAGCTCCGCGTCTCCCGCGGCCATGTGATCTTCGTCAACTCCGGCTCCGGCCTCAACGCCCACGCCGGCTGGGCCGCGTACGCCGCCTCCAAGCACGGCCTGAAGGCGCTCGCCGACTCCCTGCGCCACGAGGAGCACGGCAACGGCGTCCGGGTCACCTCGGTCTACCCGGGCCGCACCGCGAGCCCCATGCAGGCCAAGGTCCACCAGCAGGAGGGCAAGGAGTACGACCCGGCCGCCTGGATCGACCCCGAGTCGGTCGCCACGACGATCCTGATGGCCCTGGACCTGCCGAGGGACGCGGAGGTCAACGACCTGACGGTGCGACCGGGGCGGTGACCGCCGGGCCGCGGTCCGGCCGCGGCTACGTAGGCTTCACCCCGTGAAGGAGAAAATGCGCTTCGGCGCCGCGACCGGTGTCGGCTCCATGCCCGGAGGGGACGCCAGGGAGGCCGCCAAGACCGTCACCGGCAGCTTCGAGGACTTCCCGTTCCTGCCCGAGCTGCCCGCGCGCGGCCCCGGCGCCGACATGATCGGCCGTACCGCCGGGATGCTGGTCGAGCTGTATGCGCGCGTGGAGCCCAGCGGCTGGCGCATCGGCGACCGGCCGGGCCGGGACACCCGCCGGGCCCGGTCCTGGCTGGTGGAGGACCTCGACGCCCTGGAGGAGTTCACCCAGGGCTACGAGGGCGACCTCAAGGTGCAGGCGGTCGGCCCGTGGACGCTGGCCGCCGCCCTGGAGCTGAGGAACGGCGAGGCCGCCCTGTCGGACCCCGGCGCCTGCCGCGACCTCGCCGCCTCGCTGACGGAGGGCCTGCGCCTGCACCTGGCGGAGGTGCAGCGGCGTGTCCCCGGCGCCCGCGTGGTGCTCCAGCTCGACGAGCCCTCCCTCACCGCCGTACTGCGGGGACAGGTGCGCACCGCCAGCGGCTACCGCACCCACCGGGCCGCCGACCGGCAGGTGGTCGAGGCCACGCTGCGGGACGTGGTCGGGGTGCACGGCGGCGGACCCGTCGTCGTCCACTCCTGCGCGCCGGACGTCCCCTTCGCCCTGCTGCGCCGGGCCGGGGCGGCGGCCGTCTCCTTCGACTTCGCGCTCCTCACCGAACGTGACGACGACGTCATCGGCGAGGCCGTCGAGGGCGGCACCCGCCTGTTCGCCGGTGTCGTGCCGGGCACGGACGGCCCATTGTCAGACCCTGCCGGTAGCGTCATGGGTGTCAGGACGCTGTGGCGCAGGCTGGGGCTGCATCCGGGGCTGCTCGCGGAGGCGGTCACGGTCACCCCGGCGTGCGGTCTCGCGGGCGCTTCCCCCGCCTACGCACGCCAGGTGCTCGCCCACTGCGTCCGGGCGGCGAGATCCCTCGCGGACAACCCAGAGTAACGGGAGGACAACACGGTGGCCGGCGACAAGCAAGCGGAGACGACGGGGGTTCCCGCCGAGGCTCGCGTGAAGCACGCGCAGTTGGCGGAGCAGGTCGAGGAGCACCGCTTCCGGTACTACGTGAAGGACGCTCCCGTCATCAGCGACGCGGAGTTCGACCAGCTCCTGAAGTCCCTGGAGGCGCTGGAGGAGCAGTACCCGGAGCTGCGCACCCCGGACTCCCCGACCCAGAAGGTCGCGGGGTCCTACGCCACGGAGTTCACGGCGGTCGAGCACCGCCAGCGGATGCTGTCCCTCGACAACACCTTCAACGACGAGGAGCTGGCCGCCTGGGCCGACCGCATCGCGCGCGAACTGGGCGACCAGGAGTACCACTTCCTGTGCGAGCTGAAGGTCGACGGCCTCGCCGTGAACCTCACCTACGAGCACGGCCGCCTCACCCGTGCGGCCACCCGCGGCGACGGCCGCACCGGCGAGGACATCACCCCGAACGTCCGGACGATCGCGGAGATCCCGGACCGCCTCCAGGGCGAGGAGGTGCCCGACCTGGTGGAGATCCGCGGCGAGGTCTACTTCCCGATGGAGAAGTTCGAGGAGCTGAACGCCCGTCTGGTCGCGGCCGGTGACAAGCCCTTCGCCAACCCCCGCAACGCCGCAGCCGGTTCGCTGCGCCAGAAGGACCCGCGTGTCACCGCCACCCGCCCGCTGCACATGGTCGTCCACGGCATCGGCGCCCTGGAGGGCTTCACGGGCATGACCCGCCTCTCCCAGGCGTACGACCTGCTGAAGACCTGGGGCCTGCCCACCTCCACGCACAACCGGGTGGTCGACGACCTCGACGGCGTACGGGAGTTCATCGCCCACTACGACGGCGAGAACCGCCACTCCGTGGAGCACGAGATCGACGGCGCCGTCATCAAGCTGGACGAGATCCGGCTCCAGGGCCGCCTCGGCTCCACCGCGCGCGCCCCGCGCTGGGCGATCGCCTACAAGTACGCGCCGGAAGAGGTCAACACCAAGCTCGTCGACATCAAGGTCGGCGTCGGCCGCACCGGCCGGGTCACGCCGTACGCCCAGGTCGAGCCGGTCAAGGTCGCGGGCAGCGAGGTCGAGTTCGCCACCCTGCACAACCAGGAGGTCGTCAAGGCCAAGGGCGTGCTCATCGGCGACACGATCGTCATCCGGAAGGCCGGTGACGTCATCCCGGAGATCCTCGGCCCGGTCGTCGACCTGCGCGACGGCAGCGAGCGGGAGTTCGTGATGCCGGCCGAGTGCCCCGAGTGCGGGACGCCGCTCAGGCCCATGAAGGAGGGCGACATCGACCTCCGCTGCCCCAACGCCCGCACCTGCCCGGCCCAGTTGCGCGAGCGTGTCTCCTTCCTCGCGGGCCGCGAGTGCCTGGACATCGAGCACTTCGGCGCGGTGGCCGCCGCCGCGCTCACCCGCCCGCTGGAGCCGGCCGAGCCGCCGCTGGTGGACGAGGGCGACCTCTTCGACCTGACGGTGGAGAAGCTGCTGCCCATCAAGGCCTACGTCCTCGACCCGGACAGCGGGCTGCCCAAGCGGGACGCGAAGACCGGCGAGGAGAAGGTCGTCACGGTCTTCGCCAACCAGAAGGGCGAGCCGAAGAAGAACACCCTCGCGCTGCTGGAGAACATCGAGGCGGCCAAGTCCCGTCCGCTCGCCCGGTTCCTCAACGGCCTGTCCATCCGGCACGTCGGACCGGTCGCGGCGCAGGCCCTCGCGCGCGAGTTCCGCTCGATCGACCGCATCCAGGCGGCCACCGAGGAGGAGCTCGCGGGCACCGACGGCGTGGGGCCCATCATCGCCGCGGCCCTCAAGGAGTGGTTCGCCGAGGACTGGCACTGCGAGATCGTCCGCAAGTGGAAGGCGGCCGGGGTCCCGCTGGAGGACGAGACGTCCGGCGAGGACGAGGGGCCGCGCCCGCTGGAGGGGCTCACGGTCGTCGTCACCGGCACGCTGGAGAACTTCACGCGGGACGGCGCCAAGGACGCGCTGCAGAGCCGCGGAGCGAAGGTGACCGGTTCGGTGTCGAAGAAGACCTCGTTCGTCGTTGTGGGTGACAACCCCGGCTCGAAGTACGACAAGGCGATGCAGCTGAAGGTTCCGGTGCTGAACGAGGACGGTTTCGGCGTCCTGTTGGAGCAGGGCCCCGAGGCGGCGGCCGAAGTCGCGCTTTCGGCCGAGGAATAGCGGTTGAAGGCCACCCGATCGGCGCATATCTGTTGCATACGGGTGGCTCGGGCGCATTCGGGCAACCGTCGACGACCGGTGCCCGAGGAAGCCTTCTGCGGCCTACTGTTGGGATGTGCACCTGCCGTGCCCAGCTGCGGTTGGGGCATCCCCGCGCGCGCCAACGGCACGGGGAAGGGTTTTCCAACGCGGAGCCGCTGATGGTTGTCGGGCATCGGGCCGCGTGGCGTGGGCACCGCCGGCTGTGAGAGGGACGGGAATGGAACCGACCGAAAGCGTCGCCCCGGACTCACGGCTGCGCCTGCGCCGCCGCGCGGTCAGCTGGCGCGGGTACCGGTGGCCGGCGTGGGTCGCCCAGCGCACCGGCGCGCGTACGGGAACACGCCCGGGAACGCGCCCGCACCCGGCCGGAGCGGGCACCGCGCCCGCGGCGCACCCCGCGCTGCCCCTGGCCATCGAGCCCGCGCGGGGCCTGCCCGGCACCGAACCCGAACGGCAGCTGTCCTGGCCCGCCCTGCCCGCGGCCGTCATGGCCGCCGCCGGAGTCGTTCTCGGCGCGGGCTTCATCCGCGCCTTCACCGGCAACCACGCGCTCTTCCCGGGCGGCACGGTCGGCTGGTCGCTGGCCGTGCTCACCGGCATCATCGTCGGCCACCTCGTCATGCTGGGCCGCGCCCGCTGGTGGGGCGGCACCGGCTCCGGCGCCGCCCTCACCCTCGCCGTCCTGATGCTCTACGGCTGGGTGCCCGCCGGCATGGTCAGCCTGACCGTCGTCGTCCTGGTCGGCATAGCCAGACGGCACCGCTGGCGGCAGGGCGTGCTGCACGGCGCGGTGGACATCCTCGGCATCGGTGCCGGCGCCCTGGTGCTCGGGCTCTGCGGCCGGGTGCCGAGCGTCGAGTCGCCCTGGCGGCCCGGCACCTGGACCTTCAGCACGCTGCCCGAGGTGGTGCTGACGACCGGCGCCTACCTCGCCGTCAACCGGGGCCTGCTGTGGTACCTGCACGCCCCGCGCGGCGGCGGACTGCCCACCATCGCCCGCACCGCCCTGGTCAGACAGGGCCTGGTCGCCGTGGCGCTGCTCGGCATCGCGCCGCTGGTCTGCGTCGTCGCCGACGCCGAGCCCGTCCTGCTCCCGCTGTTCGCCGTCCCGCTGATCGCCCTCGACTCCACGCTGTGGATGGCCCGCGCCCGCGCCGAGGAGCAGCTGCGTGACCCGCTGACCGGACTGCCCAACCGGCAGTGGCTGCTGGAGCGGATCTGGACGGCCCTGGACGACGCCGAACGCATCGGCGCGCGCTCCGCCCTGATGCTGATCGACCTCGACCGCTTCCGGTCGGTGAACGACACCCTGGGGCATCTCGCCGGTGACCGCCTGCTGCTCCAGATCGCCGACCGGCTCCGGCTCGCCCTGCCCCGCGGAGCGGAGGCCGCCCGGCTCGGCGGCGATGAGTTCGCCGTATTACTGCCCGTCGCCGACTCCACCACGTCGGCCACGCGCGTCGCCCGCGGCCTCGTCGCCGCGCTCAGCTCCCCGCTCGACCTCGACGGGCTCACCCTCGTGCTGGAGGCCAGCGCGGGAGTGGCCGTCTTCCCCGACCACGCCGTGGACGCCGAAGGGCTGCTGCGCCGCGCGGACGTGGCGATGTACCAGGCGAAGCGGGACCGCACCGGCGTCGAGGTGTACGAGTCCAAGCGGGACTCCAACACCCCGGACCGGCTGGGCCTGCTGGGGGACCTGCGCCGGGCGCTGGACGCGCACGAGGTGCAGCTGCACTACCAGCCCAAGGTCCGCTTCGACGGCCAGGTCGCCGGCCTTGAGGCGCTGGTCCGCTGGGTGCATCCGGAGCGCGGGAAGGTTCCGCCGGACGAGTTCATAGCGATAGCCGAGTCCTCCGGGCTGATGCCCCATCTGACGGAGTACGTACTGGAGACCGCGCTCGGCCAGGTCGCCAAGTGGCGGGCGCAGGGGCTGCCCGTGCCGGTCGCCGTCAACGTCTCCCCGCGCGATGTGCACACACCGGGTTTCGCGGGCTCGGTCGCCGCCCGGCTGGCCCGGCACGGGGTCCCTGCGGGAGCGCTCCAGCTGGAGATCACCGAGCACGTGCTGCTGGAGGACCCGCAGCGGGCCGCCGACACCCTCGCCGGGCTCACCGGGCACGGCGTGAAGATGTCGCTCGACGACTTCGGCACGGGCTACTCCTCCCTGGTGCATCTGCGGCGGCTGCCGGTGAGCGAGCTGAAGATCGACCGCTCCTTCGTGGCCCGGCTCGCCGTCGACACCGAGGATGCGGAGATCGTGCGCTGCACGGTCGACCTGGCGCATTCCCTCGGGCTGCTCGTCGTCGCGGAGGGCGTGGAGGACGACGAGACCTGGGAGCGGCTGCGGGACCTCGGCTGTGACGCCGTGCAGGGCTGGCTGGTCGCCGCGGCGATGCCGCCCGAGGAGACGACGGCGTGGCTGCGGGCGCGGGGGTCGAAGGGCTGGCAACGGTCGCCTGCGGCGCTTCCGGCCGCCGAGTAGCTTTTCCCACCCACCCACCCACCCACCCACCCACCCACCCACCCGCCGTCCGTTCAGCTCGCTCAGCTGCCCGCGAAGTGGGCGATCAGCAGCGCCAAGCGCCTCTCATGCGCCTCTTCCGGCAGGCGTCCGCTGCGCGTCAGGGTGACCAGGCCGTGCAGGCCCGCCCAGAACGTCTCCGTCAGCAGGCCCGGATCGTCGCCCTCGGCCGCGATCGGCTCCACCGCGAGGAACAGTTCGCCGAAGGCCTCGCGCAGGGCGGCCGGTGCCTGCGGCGTGGCGAACGGCAGGTCCACCAGGTGGGTGAACATCGCGTCGTAGAGGGCAGGGCGGCGCCGGCCGAAGGTCGTGTACGTCTCGGCCACCGCCATCAGTGACTCCCGTGTGCCCTTGGCCGCCGTACGCGCCGCATGCAGCTCCGCCGTGAGGTCCGCGCAGCCCTGGACGGCGACCGCCGCCATGATCGCGTCCTTGCCCTTGAAGTGGCTGTAGAGGACCGGCTGGCTGTACTCGATCGCGGCGGCCAGCCGGCGCGTGGTCACCGCCTCCCAGCCCTCGGCCTCCGCGAGTTCCCGCGCGGCCGTCACGATCAGCAGCTCGCGTTCCGCTCGTTCGCGCTCCCGGCGCGTCTGGATCGACATGACTGCGATTCTAGCGGCGCTAGCATTTATGTCATCGTTCTGGTAGCTTCGCTCTTGTTCCTAGCAGTGCTAGAGAAAACGGAGAAGAGAGCCGTGATCATCACCGCGTACACCCTTGCCGTCGTGCTCGACCTGTTCTGCGTGTTCCTCGGCTACCGGTTCCTGTTCCAGCCCGCCTCCGCCGCCGCCGGTTACGGCGTCCCGGCCGACCCCGGCGGCGACGCCCGCGCCTACCTCACGATCAAGGGCCTGAGAGACGGCACCTTCGGCCTCCTCGGCCTGGCCCTGCTGGCCTTCGCCGGAGCCCGGCCCGAGGCGTGGTTCATGGTGTGCGTCGCGCTCGTGCCGCTCGGCGACACGCTGATAGTCCTGCGCAACGGAGGCACGAAGGCGATCGCGTTCGGGATCCACTTCGCCACCGCGGTCGTTGTACTCATCAGTGCCGGACTGCTGTTCGCGGTCTGACCACACCACCAGGGGGATTCACCATGTCGCTGTTCGTACCGAAGTTCGACGAGACCGTGCTCGTCCGTGCCGCCGAGGCCGAGGCGGTCGGCCAGGCGCCCAGCACCGTCAGGCTGCTGGCCGACAGCAGCGCCACCGGAGGCGCGCTGTCCACCGTGCGCGTCACGCTCACGGAGGGGGCCGACGGCGCCTACCCGCACCTGCACCGCAACTCCGCCGAGATGTTCTTCGTGCTCGACGGCGAGGCCGAGCTGCTGTCCGGCGACGACGTCGTCACCGCCGAGCGCGGCGACCTGGTCATAGTCCCGCCGGGCCGCCCGCACGCCTTCGCCGCGACCCCGGGGAGCCCGGCGGACATCCTGATCGTCATCGCCCCGGGCGTCGAACGCTTCGAGTACTTCCGTCACCTCAAGCGCATCCGCCTCGGCGAGGTCACCCCGGAGAGCCTGCTGGAGGTGCAGGAGCTGTACGACAACCACTTCCTGAAGAGTGAAGTCTGGGACGGCCGCCGCGGCTGACAGAGTGCTGAGGCAGGGGGCCCCGGCAAACCGTTTCACGGGCACCGGGGCCCGCCCCATAGGATTGGGACGACTAGCCCCAGCCCAAACCACCAACACTCACCCCAGAGGATCGCTGCATGCCTGGCATCACGCGCGAGGAGGTCGCCCACCTCGCCCGGCTGGCGCGTCTGGAGCTGAAGCCCGAAGAACTCGAACACTTCGCAGGCCAGCTGGACGACATCATCGGCGCGGTCGCCCGCGTCAGCGAGGTCGCCGACCAAGACGTACCGCCGACCTCGCACCCGCTCCCGCTGACGAACGTCATGCGCGCGGACGAGGTCCGTCCCTCGCTCACCCCCGAGCAGGCGCTCTCCGGCGCCCCGGCCCAGGAGCAGCAGCGTTTCAAGGTGCCGCAGATCCTGGGGGAGGAGTGACCGTCATGACGGACAGCAACATCATCAAGCTCACGGCCGCGCAGATCGCCGAGAAGATCGCCTCCGGCGAACTCACGGCCGTCGAGGTCACCGAGGCCCACCTCGCCCGCATCGAGGCCGTCGACGAGAAGGTGCACGCCTTCCTGCACGTCGACCGCGAGGGCGCCCTCGCCCAGGCCCGCGCCGTGGACGAGAAGCGGGCCCGCGGCGAGAAGCTCGGCCCGCTGGCCGGCGTCCCGCTCGCGCTCAAGGACATCTTCACCACCGAGGGCGTGCCGACGACCGTCGGCTCGAAGATCCTCGAGGGCTGGATCCCGCCGTACGACGCGACGCTCACCAAGCGGCTCAAGGCCGCCGACGTCGTCATCCTCGGCAAGACCAACATGGACGAGTTCGCCATGGGCTCCTCCACCGAGAACAGCGCCTTCGGCCCGACCGGCAACCCCTGGGACCTCACCAAGATCCCCGGCGGCTCCGGCGGCGGTTCCTCCGCCGCGCTCGCCTCCTTCGAGGCCCCGCTCGCCATCGGCACCGACACCGGCGGCTCCATCCGCCAGCCGGCGTCCGTCACCGGCACGGTCGGCGTCAAGCCGACGTACGGCGCGGTCTCCCGCTTCGGCATGGTGGCGTTCTCCTCCTCCCTCGACCAGGGCGGCCCCTGCGCCCGTACGGTCCTGGACGCGGCCCTGCTGCACGAGGTCATCGCCGGGCACGACCCGCTCGACTCCACGTCCATCGACGCCCCGGTCCCGCCGGTCGTCGAGGCCGCCCGCAACGGCAGCGTCCAGGGCATGCGCGTCGGCGTGGTCAAGCAGTTCCGCGGCGAGGGCTACCAGGCCGGCGTCATCCAGCGCTTCGACGAGTCCGTCGAGCTGCTGAAGGAGCTGGGCGCCGAGATCGTCGAGCTGGACTGCCCGTCCTTCGACCTCGCGCTGTCGGCGTACTACCTGATCGCGCCCTCCGAGTGCTCCTCCAACCTCGCCCGCTTCGACGGCCTGCGCTACGGCCTGCGTACGGGCGACGACGGCGGCCACTCCGCCGAGGAGGTCACCTCCCTCACCCGTGAGGCGGGCTTCGGCCCCGAGGTCAAGCGCCGCATCATGCTCGGCACCTACGCGCTGTCGAGCGGTTACTACGACGCGTACTACGGCTCCGCGCAGAAGGTCCGCACGCTCATCACGCGCGACTTCGAGAAGGCCTTCGAGCAGGTCGACGTCATCGTCTCCCCGACGACCCCGACCACCGCCTTCGCGATCGGCGAGCGCGCCGACGACCCGATGGCGATGTACCTCGCGGACCTGTGCACCATCCCGACCAACCTGGCGGGCAACGCGGCCATGTCCCTGCCCTGCGGCCTCGCCCCGGAGGACAACCTCCCGGTGGGCCTGCAGATCATCGCCCCCGCGATGAAGGACGACCGCCTGTACAAGGTGGGCGCCGCCGTCGAGGCCGCCTTCGTGGAAAAGTGGGGTCACCCGCTGCTGGAGGAGGCTCCGTCGCTGTGAGTAGTGCACTGTCGAAGGCCAAGGGCTTCAAGAAGTCCAAGTCCGGTACGTACCTGTCCATGGCCACCACCGCGTTCGGCGCGATCGGGGTCACCAAGCAGATCAAGAAGGCTCGCGCCGAGCACGACACGCTGCGGCTGATCGACGCCACCGTGTCCGCCGTCGCGATCGTCACCGGCCTCGCCATCCTCTACCGCGAGCTGAAGCGGCTGGGCGACGACGACGTCCTGCTGGGCTGAGAGGGAAGTTTCACCGTGACCACCACGACCGACCTGGTGTCGTACGAGGACGCGCTGGCGTCGTACGACCCCGTCATGGGCCTTGAGGTCCATGTCGAACTCGGCACCAAGACCAAGATGTTCTGCGGCTGTTCGACCGAGCTGGGCGCCGAGCCCAACTCGCAGACCTGCCCGACCTGCCTCGGCCTGCCCGGCGCGCTCCCGGTCGTCAACGCGACCGGCGTGGAGTCCGCCATCAAGATCGGTCTCGCGCTCAACTGCGAGATCGCCGAGTGGTGCCGCTTCGCCCGGAAGAACTACTTCTATCCGGACATGCCGAAGAACTTCCAGACCTCCCAGTACGACGAGCCGATCGCCTTCAACGGCTACCTCGACGTGCAGCTGGAGGACGGCGAGGTCTTCCGCGTGGAGATCGAGCGCGCCCACATGGAGGAGGACACCGGCAAGTCGACGCACGTCGGCGGCGCCACGGGCCGTATCCACGGCGCGCAGCACTCGCTCCTCGACTACAACCGCGCGGGCATCCCGCTCATCGAGATCGTCACCAAGCCGATCGTCGGCGCCGGCGACCGCGCCCCCGAGGTGGCGAAGGCGTACGTCCGCGAGCTGCGCGAGCTGATCCGGGCGCTGCGCGTCTCCGAGGCCCGTATGGAGATGGGCCAGATGCGCTGCGACGTGAACCTCTCGCTGATGCCCAAGGGCAGCGAGAAGTTCGGCACGCGCTCCGAGACGAAGAACGTCAACTCGCTGCGGTCCGTGGAGCGCTCGGTCCGCTTCGAGATCATGCGGCACGCGGCCGTCCTCAATGAGGGCGGCAAGATCATCCAGGAGACCCGCCACTTCCACGAGGACACCGGGTCCACGACCTCGGGCCGCGTGAAGGAGGAGGCCGAGGACTACCGGTACTTCCCGGAGCCCGACCTGGTCCCCGTGGCGCCCGCGCGCGCGTGGGTCGAGGAGATCCGCGCGGCTCTGCCCGAGCTGCCGCTGGTGCGTCGCACCCGGCTGCTGGCCGAGTGGGGCATCTCCGCCACCGACATGCAGGCGATCCTCAACGCCGGTGCGCTTGACCCGATCGTCGCCACGATCGACGCCGGTGCCGACGCCGCCTCCGCCCGCAAGTGGTGGATGGGCGAGCTGGCGCGCAGTGCCAACGAGTCGGGCAAGGCGCTGGACGAGCTGGCGATCACGCCCGAGCAGGTCGCGCGCGTCACCGAGCTGGTGACCTCCGGTGACCTGAACGACAAGCTGGCCCGCCAGGTCATCGAGGGCGTCCTCGCGGGCGAGGGCACCCCGGACGAGGTCGTCGAGAAGCGCGGCCTGAAGGTCGTCTCCGACGAGGGCGCGCTGACCGCCGCCGTCGAGGAGGCCATCGCCGGCAACCCGGGCGTCGCGGACAAGATCCGCGGCGGCAAGGTGGCCGCGGCCGGTGCCCTGGTCGGCGCGGTCATGAAGGCCACCCGCGGCCAGGCCGACGCGGCCCGCGTCAAGGAGCTGATCCTGGAGAAGCTGGGCGTCAGCGAGGGCTGACCTCCCGCGCGCCACCCGCGCTCGGTACGGCCCCGGAGGGACCCCCCTCCGGGGCCGTACCCGTTTCCCGTCCTGTTTCCCGTCCTGTGAGGTCACTCCAGCTTGTGTGAATAAGCCCACGAAGACGGCAAACGATCATTTTCGCCTGCAAGAGTGTCTTCGTTTGCTCATACGTTCTTTGCGGGCTGTTCAGTTCATGGACGATGGTTCCCGGCCAAAGATCCACAAATCATCTTCTGGGAGCACGTCCGTGGCAGCCCTCGCGCGTTGGTGTGTCCGGCACCGCCTGGCCGTCGTCCTGCTGTGGCTCCTCGCCTTCGGCGGGGTCACCGCGGGCGCCGCCGTGGCCGGTTCGGCGTACTCGAACGACTACGAGGCCCCCGGCACCGAGTCGGGCCGCGCGGCCCAGCTGCTCCAGGAGGGCTTCCCGGGCCTCGGCGGGGACAGCGACACCGTCGTCTGGCACACCACGGGCGGCACCGTCCGCGCGGCCGACGTCGAGCAGACCATGACCCGCACCCTGGACCGGATCGCCGCCCTGCCCGAAGTGGCCTCGGTGTCCGGCCCGTACGGCGGCCAGGGCGCCCACCGGATCAGCGCCGACGGCCGTACGGCCTACGCCACCGTCACCTTCGAAAAGCCGGCCGAGGACATCCGCAAGGCCGAGGCGCAGGCCGTCGTGCGCACCGCCGAGGCCGCCGAGGCCGACGGCCTCCAAGTGGAGCTGGGCGGCAGCGCCATAGGACTGACCGAGTCCCCGCGCGGGCATCTGGCCGAGGTGGTCGGCGTCATCGTCGCCGCCGTCGTGCTGTTCCTCGCCTTCGGCTCGCTCGCCGCCTCGCTGCTGCCCATCGCCACCGCCCTGGTCGGCGTCGGCACCGCGTACGCCGGGATCGGGCTGCTCGGACACGCCATGACCGTCGCGGACTTCGCGCCCATGCTCGGCATGCTGATCGGTCTCGGCGTCGGCATCGACTACGCGCTGTTCATAGTGACCAGACACCGGCGCGGTCTCAAACGCGGCCTGGGTGTCACCGAGGCCGCCGAGAACGCCGTGGCCACCACCGGACGCGCGGTCGTCTTCGCGGGTGCGACCGTGTGCATCGCCCTGCTGGGCATGCTGATCCTGCGCCTGGGCTTCCTCAACGGGGTCGCCGTGGCCGCCTCGTTGACGGTCGTGCTGACCGTCGCGGCCTCCGTCACCCTGCTGCCCGCCCTGCTGTCGTACCTCGGACCGCGCGCCCTCAGCCGCCGCGAGCGGCGCCGGCTCGCCGAGCACGGGCCACGGCCGGAGCTGCCGACCGGGCTCGCCGCCCGCTGGTCCGCGTTCGTGGAACGCCGGCCCAAGCTGCTCGGCGTCCTCGCGATCGCCGTGATCGCCGTGCTCGCGCTGCCCACGTTCTCCCTCCGCCTGGGCACCTCCGACCAGGGCAACGACCCGCGCTCGTCCACCACCCGGCAGGCCTACGACCTGCTCGCCGAGGGCTTCGGGCCCGGCGTCAACGGCCCGCTGACGCTGGTGACGCGCGTGGACGGCGCCGACGACAAGCTCGCCCTGGACAACCTCGACGACACCCTGCGCGCGACCGAGGGCGTCGCCTCCGCCACCCCGGTGACCTACGCCACCGGCGGCGACACCGCCTACCTCACCGTCGTACCCGACTCCGCGCCGCAGTCGCAGCGCACCAGCGACCTCGTGGACCGGCTGCGCACCGAGGTGCTGCCCCGCGCGGAGAAGGGCACCTCCCTCGACGTGCACGTGGGCGGGGTGACGGCGAGCTACGACGACTTCGCGGATGTGATCGTCGGCAAACTGCCGCTGTTCGTCGGCGTGGTCATCGGGCTCGGCTGCCTCCTGCTGCTGGCCGCCTTCCGCTCGTTCGGCATCCCGCTGAAGGCCGCCGCGATGAACGTCGCCGCCGTCGCCGCCGCGTTCGGCATCGTCGTCGCCGTCTTCCAGTGGGGCTGGGGCAGCGAACTGCTCGGCCTCGGCCGCGCGGGCCCCATCGAGCCCTTCCTGCCGGTGATCATGGTCTCCGTCCTCTTCGGACTCTCCATGGACTACCAGGTCTTCCTGGTCAGCCGGATGTACGAGGAGTGGCTGGAGACCGGCGACAACCGGCGGGCCGTCCGGGTCGGCCTCGCCGAGACCAGCCGCGTGATCAACTCCGCCGCGGTCATCATGATCTCGGTCTTCCTCGCCTTCGTGCTCAGCGGCGACCGCGTGATCGCCATGTTCGGCATCGCGCTCGCCGCCGCCGTCGCCCTCGACGCCTTCGTGCTGCGCACCCTGCTCGTGCCCGCGCTGATGCATCTGCTGGGCGCCGCCAACTGGTGGCTGCCGGCCTGGCTGGAGCGCCGCCTGCCGCGCATCAGCATCGAGCCGCCCGAGTGCCGCGCCGCCCATGAGAGGCTCGAGAGGGTCTCGGTCGAGGAACTGCGGAAGGAAGAACAGCACGATGTACGCGATATCCCTGGGTGACGGCGCCGAACTGCGGCCCCTGGAGGTCTGGCACGCAGAGGAGTTCCTCGCGCACCTGGACCGGGGCAGGGAATTCATCGGGCAGTTCATCCCGTTCGGCTCCCAGGCGACCGACGTGGCCTCCGCGCGCGATACGCTCCAGCGCTACGCCGACATGCGCGCCGCCGACACCGCCTCCTACCACGGCATCTGGCTCGACGGGACGCTCGTCGGCGGGGTGCTCACGCTGAACTTCGACGCCGCGCAGGGCAACTGCGAGGTCGGCTGCTGGCTGGAGCCCGCCGCCACCGGACGCGGGCTGATCACCCGCGCGATGCGGCTGCTCATCGACTGGGCGATCGAGGAGCGGGGCATCCACCGGGTGGAGTGGCACGCGGCAGCCGGCAACACGCCGAGCATCAACGTCGCCCGGCGGCTGGGGATGAGCCGGGACGGCGTACTCCGCGAGAACCACCTGCACAAGGGCGTCCGGCAGACCACCGAGGTGTGGTCGCTCCTCGCCCCCGAGTGGCGAGCGGCACGGCCGGCCTGACACATCCCCGCAGGTCAATGGGGGCCTTAGGGAACCGTGAGCACCTTACGGTCTCCCTAAGGCCCCTTATGCGTTCCCGGGGCCCGCGGCCCGGCGGAAGATGCGGAACTCTCCCGATGTGGCGCACCCCCCTGGGAGACGAGAGTGGAGGCATCGCAGAAAGCGAAGCACCACACCTCTCCTCTCCAGAAGGACACGTCATGATCGAGATCGAGTACCACCGGATGCGTTCCGCCGAGCTGCTCCGCGAGGCCGAGCAGGAGCGCCTGGCCCGCGAGGCCGTCCGCGCCCGGCGCCACGGCCGTCACGGGAACGCGGCCCGCAGGGCCCTGGCCCCCGAGTCGCATATCGGCAGCCCCCGCCGGTCCCGGTTCGCGCGCACCGCGTGAACGCCGGGCCGGCGGCCCTTCCGCCCACCGGTACGACGAACGCACCGGACCTGTGGAAAACCCCTGCCCCGGTACCGGGACCTCATGCGATGCTCGGGCCCGTGGAGAACAGGTCCGTCAGTCCCGTGTTCGTCGGCCGCACCGACGAGTTGAGCACCTTGAACGACGCGCTCGCCCGTGCCGCCGCTGGGGGTACCTCCCAGGCTTTCGGCACGGGGGGAGAGCCGCAGGCGCTGCTGCTCGGCGGCGAGGCCGGGGTGGGCAAGACCCGCCTCGTGGAGGAGTTCGCCGCGGCGGCGGCCGGCCGGGACGCCGTCGTGGCCGTGGGCGGCTGCGTGGAGATCGGCGCCGACGGGCTGCCGTTCGCCCCCTTCTCCACCGCGCTGCGCGCCCTGCGCGACGCCCTGCCCGAGGAGTTCAGCGCAGCCGCGACCGGACAGGAGGAGGAACTGGCCCGGCTCCTGCCCGAGCTGGGCGAGGCCACCTCCAGCCGCCACGACGAGCAGGGCATGGCCCGCCTCTTCGAGCTGACCGCCCGGCTGCTGGAGCGGGTCGCCGCCGACCGCACGGTCGTGCTGGTCCTGGAGGACCTGCACTGGGCCGACGCCTCCACCCGCCACCTCCTCGCCTACCTCTTCCGCACCCTGCGCACCGGCCGGCTCCTCGTCCTCGCCACCTACCGCTCCGACGACATCCACCGCCGCCACCCGCTGCGCCCTCTGCTCGCCGAACTCGACCGGCTGCGCACCGTCCGCCGCCTCGAACTCGCCCGCTTCACCCGCGAGGAGGTCGGCCGCCAGATCGCCGGCATCCTCGCCACCGAACCCGACCCCGCCCAGGTCGACGAGATCTTCGAACGCTCCGACGGCAACGCCTTCTTCGTCGAGGAACTCGCCGTCGCCTCCAGCGAGGGCTGCCGCACGGGCCTCACCGACTCGCTGCGCGACCTGCTCCTGGTCCGGGTCGAGGCGCTGCCGGAGAGCGCCCAGCGGGTCGCCAGGGTCGTCGCCGAGGGCGGCTCCACCGTGGAGTACCGGCTGATCGCAGCCGTCGCCCAACTCACCGAGGACGACCTCATCGAGGCGCTGCGCGCCGCCGTGGGCGCCAACATCCTCACCGCGACCCCGACTTGCGACGGCTACCGCTTCCGGCACTCCCTGGTCCGCGAGGCCGTCGCCGACGACCTGCTGCCCGGCGAGCGCTCCCGCCTCAACCGCCGCTATGCCGAGGCCCTGGAGACCGACCCGGCGCTCGTCCCCGCCGACGCGCGCGTGATGCGCCTGGCCGCGTACTGGTACCACGCACACGACGCCGCCAAGGCCCTGCCCGCCGTCCTGGACGCCTCCGTCGTGGCCCGCCGCCGGCACGCCTACGCCGAGCAACTGCGGCTGCTGGAGCGGGCGATGGAGCTGTGGGACGCGGCACCCGAAGAGACCCGCGCCGCCCTGCGCATGCTCGGTTACACCGAGGTCTGTCCCCCCTGCGGCTGCGACCCCGCCACCACCCCGCTGACCTACCTCGACCTCATGGCCGAGGCGGCCGTCGCGGGCCGTCTGTGCGGGGAGCGCGAACGCGCCCTGAAGATCACCAAGCGGGCGCTGCGCCTGCTGGACGACGAGCCGGACGCCCTGCGCGCCGCCTGGTTCTGGGTGCAGCGCTCCCGGCTGGTCCAGGCCCAGGCGCGCGGCGACGGCTGGCAGGAACTGGCCACCGCGCAGGACCTGGTGCGCGGCCTGCCGCCGTCCGAGGTGCACGCCGAGGTGCTGGCGGTGGTCGCCAACTGGTCCATGCTGCACCGGCCCGGCCCGGAGGCCTTCGCCGCCGCCGAACGGGCCGTCGAGTACGCCCGGATGGTCAGCGCCCGCGACATCGAACTGCACGCGCGCCTCACCCGGGGCGGCCTCCAGGTCGAGTCCGGCGACACCGACGCCGGACTCGCGGAGATGCGGCAGGTCCTGGAGCACTGCCTGGCGGAAGGCGTGCCCCATGTCGCCAGCCGCGCCTATGTGAACCTGCCCTCCTCGCTGCAGGGCGTCGGCCGCCACGGGGAGGCCGAGCCCCTGCTGCGCGAAGGGATCGCCTTCAGCCGCAGACACGGGGTGCCGGACTTCGAGGCCTGGGCGTGGGGCAACCTCTCCGAGGCGCTCTACTCCCTCGGCCAGTGGGAGGAGGCCGCCGAGGCCGCCGCGCACGCGACCCGGCTCGGGCACAGCACCAAGCCCCGCGCTCTGGGCGCCCTGCACCTGGCCCACCTCGCCCTGGCCCGCGGCGACCTCGCCGAGGCCGCCCGCCGGCTGGCCACCACCCGCGCCCTCTACGGCAGCCACGACCCGATGCCCCAGCAAGGGCTGCCCGTGGCCCGTATCGCCCTCGGCGTGGCCGCCGAGGAGGGCCGCATCCTCGACGCCCGCGCCGAACTGCTCCAGGCACTGGAGGCCGGCTTCCCGCCCGGCACCCACCGCCACGCCTGGCCGCTGCTGCTGGCCGCCGCCACCGCCGAGGCCGACGCCCGCACCCTGCCCGCCGCCGAACCCGGCCGCGCCGAACTCCTCGACCGCCTCTTCGAGTCCGTCCGCAAGCTGACCACTGGTGTGCCCCTGTGGCAGGCGTACGAGCAGTGGACCCGCGCCGAACTGCTGCGCGCCGAGGGCCGGGACACCGAGGACACCTGGTCCGCGGTGGTCACCGCCTTCGAGTGCCTGAGCCGGCCCTACGACCTCGCCCGCGTCCGGCACCGCCTCGCCCAGGCCCTGCTGGCACAGGGAGACGACGACGAGCGCGAGCGCGCCGTGGAACTGCTCCGGCTGGCCGGAGCGGTCGCCGGCCACCTCGGCGCCCGCCCGCTCGCCGACGCGGTCACCCGGCTCGCCCATCGCGCCCGCCTCACCCTCGCCCCCGCGCCACGAACGGGACTCGCCCCCGCCGACCCCGTGAAGGCGCTCGGCCTGACCAGCCGCGAGGCGGACGTCCTGCGCCTGGTCTCGGCCGGCCGCACCAACCGCCAGATAGCCGAAGAACTCTTCATCTCCCCGAAGACGGCGAGCGTCCACGTCTCCAACATCCTTGCCAAGCTGGGCGTCTCGGGCAGAGGCGAGGCGGCGGCGGTGGCCCACCGGCTGGGGCTGTTTCCGGCGGAGCTGGAGGACCGGGCAGCCGCGGGCTGACAGCAGGGTGCCGGCAGCCGGGCGCCGGCCCGGCCCCGCCGCTCAGCTCACCTCCGCCTCCAGGAGGCGGTCGTCGCTCTGCTTCGGTCTGCCGCGGCCGTCCGTGTTGCTCGTGAGCAGCCACACCCTGTGGCCGCCGGCGGGGAACACCGTGCGCAGGCGGCCGTACTCGCCGGTGAGGAAGGCCTGCGGGGCGGCGGCTGCCTCGGTTTCCTTCAGGGGGATGCGCCACAGGCGTTCGCCCCTGAGGGCCGCCATCCAGATCACGCCGTCGACGTAGGCGATCCCGCTGGGGGAGGCGTCGTCGGTGTGCCACTGGGCGAGCGGGTTCTGGAAGCGGGGGTCGGAGGACCTGCCCTCGGCGTCCGGCCAGCCGTAGTTGCCGCCGGGCTTGATCGCGTTCAGCTCGTCCCAGGTGTCCTGGCCGAACTCCGAGGCGAACAGCCGCTGTCGGTCGTCCCAGGCCAGGCCCTGGACGTTGCGGTGGCCGTAGGAGTACACGGGTGAGCCCGGGAACGGGTTGCCCGGGGCCGGTTCGCCGTCCGGGGGCAGCCGCAGGATCTTGCCGCCGAGCGACTTCTGGTCCTGCGCCAGGCCCTTGTCGCCGGTCTCGCCGGTGCCCACGTAGAGCATCCGGTCGGGGCCGAAGGCGATCCGGCCGCCGTTGTGGATGTATCCCTTCGGGATGCCCCTGAGCACCGTGTCGGGGGCGCCCAGTTGCTCACCGGCCGGCTTGCGCTCGTCGTACAGCATGCGGACGATGCGGTTGTCCGAGGCCGAGGTGAAGTAGGCGTAGATCATGTGGTCCGAGGCGTAGGCGGGGGAGAGGGCGATGCCCAGCAGGCCGCCCTCGCCGGCCGGGGAGACCCCGGAGACCGTGCCCAACTCCGTCGTACGGCCGGTCTTCTCGTCGATCCGGGTGATCGTCCCCTCGTCCCGGGAGGAGACCAGCAGCCCGCCGCCCGGCAGCGCGGCCAGCCCCCACGGGGTCTTCAGGCCCTCGGCCACCGTGCGCAGCACCTTCACCGACCCCTTGGCCGGCGGGACCGGTTCGCTCGCCCGCGCGGAGGCGGAGGCGCCCGGTGCCGTAGCGGCCGTACCGCCCGGGGGCGTCCCCCCGAGGCCCGGCGGGCCTCCGCCGTCGGCGGAGCAGCCGGCCGCCAGCAGCAGGGCGGCCACGGCCGACACGGCCGTCACAGCTCGACGTTGCACGATCAGGGTCCCTTCGGGGCGGAGTTCCGGCGGGAGTTCCGGCGGCTGTTCCCAGTCACTCATACTCCGCGCCGTTCGAGGACCGGAACTGCCGGTCCAACGGAACGGCCGGTCCACCGGAACGGGTCAGTCCCAGGACCCCTGGGCCGCCGGCAGCCGGGACACCTCCGCCAGGTCCTCCGGGGTCAGCCGCAGCCCGGCCGCCGCCGCGTTCTCCTCGGCCCAGCGCTCGTGCTTGGTGCCGGGCACCGCGATCACGTTGCGGCCCTGGGCCAGCACCCACGCCAGGGCCACCTGGGCCGGGGTGACGTGCTCGCCGTGCCGGCGGGCGATGCGGCGCAGGCCCGCGACGATCGGCTGGTTGGCGGCCATCATCTCGGCGGTGAAGCGCGGGTGGCGGGCGCGTACGTCGTCCGGTTCGAAGCCCTCGCCCGGGGTGAGCGTGCCGGTCAGGAAGCCGCTGGCCAGCGGCATCGCCGCGAGGAAGCCCACGCCCCGCGCCGCACACCACGGCAGCAGCGTCTGAAGCGCCTCCGGCGACCACACCGACAGCTCGGCCTGCACCGCGCTCACCGGGAACACCTGCTGCACCCGCTGGAGCTGGCCCAGCGCGGCGTCGTACGGCCGTGAGCGGCGCCCGCCGCGCGCGCCCACCGCGCACAGGCCGAGCGCCCGGACCTTCCCGGCCCGCACCAGGTCCGCCATCGCGCCCCAGGTCTCCTCGACCGGCACCTCGGGGTCGGCGCGGTGCAGCTGGTAGAGGTCGATGACGTCCGTCTGGAGGCGCCGCAGCGAGGCGTCGCAGGCCCGCCGCACATACCCGGGGCGGCCGTTGGCCACGATGTGCTGCTCGCCCACCAGCAGCCCCACCTTGGTGGACACGAAGGCGTCCGCGCGCCGCTCCTTGAGTACCCGCCCCAGCAGCAGCTCATTGGTGAACGGTCCGTACATGTCGGCCGTGTCCAGGAGGGCCGAGCCGAGGTCCAGCGCCCGGTGCACGGCGCGCAGCGACACGTCGCCCCGCTGCCGCGAGGCACTGTACGCCCAGCTCATCGGCATGCACCCGAGTCCGACGGCCCCCATCGCGAGTCCCCCCGCGCCGATCGTCCTGCGCTCCACGTGCTCGTGAACCTCCCTCTCCCTGGCCCCCCAACCTAACCTCTGCCTGTTCACGGCCCTGACTGAGGGCCTGTCCGGCGGATCCTGTCGCAGGCGCGGGGTCTGGCACGCACATCTGCGCTCATCAGGCGCCGTCGGCCCCCTGCGACCTGATCCGCCGGACAGGTCCTAGCCTCCTGTCATGACTGCAGACGTCTGGCTTCCGATTCCGCCCGAGGAGATCGACGGGCTTCCCGAGGGGCCCCGCTACCTGTTCTGGGACGGGGGCGAGGAGTTCCCCGGCGACCCGGGCGACTGCGCCTTCTACGTCGTGCCCTACATGAAGCCGGTCGATGTCAGCGTGCGTCCGCTGCCCGGGATGGGGTCCGTCCAGGTCGTACAGACGCTGACGGCCGGCATCGACCACGTGGAGCCCGGTCTGCCGTACCTGCGCGACGGAGTGCGGCTGTGCAACGCGCGCGGGGTGCACGAGGCGAGCACCGCCGAGCTGGCGCTGACCCTGACCCTCGCGTCGCTGCGCGGCGTCCCGGACTTCGTGCGGGCCCAGGACCGGGGGGAGTGGCTCGGCGGGTTCCGGCCGGCGCTCGCCGACAAGAGCGTCCTCATCGTCGGCTACGGTTCCATCGGCGCCGCCATCGAGGACCGGCTCGCACCCTTCGAGCTTGCGCGGGTGGCGCGCGTCGCGCGCTCCGGGCGTGCCACAGCGCGCGGTCCCGTGCATCCGCTCACCGAATTGCCCGCTCTGCTTCCGGGCGCCGATGTCGTGATCCTCTCCACGCCCTTGACGGAACAGACCCGAGGCCTGGTCAACGCCGGTTTCCTGGCGCGGATGAAGGACGGGGCGCTGCTGGTCAACGTCGCCCGCGGGCCGGTCGTGGACACCAAGGCGCTGCTGGCGGAGCTGGAGAGCGGCCGGATCCACGCGGCCCTCGACGTCACCGACCCCGAGCCGCTGCCGCCGGGACACCCCTTGTGGCACGCGCCCGGCGTGCTCATCAGCCCGCATGTGGGCGGGCCCAGCTCGGCCTTCCTGCCCCGCGCGAAGCGGCTGCTCACCGACCAGTTGACCCGGTTCGTGAACCACGAGCCCCTGCGGAACGTGATCCTCACAACGGGGGCGTAACCGCCTTTCGGCACCCTCCGCAGTCCTCCGGATGCGGGCTGTGGTGGCATCCTCGCTGGTCGTCACGGAGCGTAGAGAAGCTATGTCCCTGAGTGACGATACTGGTGTATCGTCCCGACAGGGGCTGCGCCGCGGACCGTTCGGCGCCGGGGATGGACATTTCAGATTTGTGAGGGGGGCGACGGGCGATGCACGGCCTATGGACGAACGATCCGACGCGGCGGAGCCGCCGACGGCGACCCTGGCGCACGGCGGCGCGCAGACGCGGCCACCACACGAGCCATCACAGCCACCATCCGCGCAGACACAGCGGACGCAGGAGGCAGGCGCACCCAGCGCACCGGGACCCGCGGGACCGGGGAGCGCGGACCGGGAGGCCCCGGTGAGCGCGCCGCCCTCGCTGACGACCGCCCTCGACGGACGGTGGCGGGCACCGCACCCGCCGGGGCCCCTGCCGCCCCGTCCGCCGGCCGGCGGCGACTCGCGCCTGGTCCAGCAACTCTCCCTCGCCCTGGTCTGCGCGGCCTACGCCGTCGGTGCCGCGTTCGACTGGGGGGCGGGCGAAGTCGCCAAGATCATGGGCGACTTCGGGCTGAGCGCCGCGGCCGGCACCGCCGCCGTCTCGTGCTTCCTCTACGCGCGCAGCCAGCGGGTCCGCTTCCGGCCGGCCTGGCTGCTGTTCGCCCTCTCCTCGGCCATGGCGTCCCTGGGCAACGCGGTGTGGGGGTGGTACGAGGTCGTCCTGGACCGCCCCGTGCCCAGCCCCAGCTACGCCGACCTGTTCTTCCTGTGCTTCGCGCCGCCGGCCATCGTGGGCCTGCTGGTCCTCGCCAAACGGCCGGTGACCAAGGCGGGCTGGATCTGCCTGGCGCTGGACGCCTGGCTGATCGGCGGCTCGCTGCTCACCCTGTCCTGGAGCCTCGCGCTCGCCCAGGCCGCCCGCTTCGACGGGCCGAGCGTCGCGCACACCGCGCTGTCGCTGGCGTACCCGCTGCTCGACATCGCGCTCGTCAGCATGGTGCTCGCGCTGCACTTCCGCCGCGCCCCGGGCAACCGCACGGCGGTGAACACCGCGATCGGCGCGCTCGCGCTGACCGTGATGTGCGACGCCCTGTTCACCTCGCCGCTGCTGCACAGCAGTTACCGCTCCGGACAGCTTCTGGACGCGGGCTGGTTCGCCGGTTCGCTGCTGCTCGCCTACGCCCCCTGGGCCGCGCCCCGGCAGCAGGGCGCGCAGGAGGCGCACGTACCGGACGGGCACACGCGCGTCGTCCACGAGCACGTGCCCGGACAGCGTGGCACCGGCCACCACCACGTGCCGGTGCCCGCACCGGGCGGTGACCACAGCCGGTACCCGGCCGGCCGGCCGATCACCGGCTCCCTGGCCGCGCTCACCCCGTACCTGGCCGCTGCCGTCTGCACGCTGGGCATCCTGTACAACGTCCTCAACGACCGCAGGCCCGACCACGTGGTGCTGATCACCGCCGGGGCCGTCGTGCTCGCCCTCGTCATGCGCCAGGGCATCATGCTGCTGGACAACATCACCCTCACCCAGGAGCTGGCGCAGAAGGAGAACCACTTCCGCTCCCTGGTGCAGGGCTCCAGCGACGTCATCATGATCGCCGCGCCCAACGGCGTCCTGCGGTACGTCTCCCCGGCCGCCGCCGGGGTCTACGGCCGGCCCGCCGAGGACCTGGTGGGCACCGAACTCGCCAATCTCATCCACCCGGAGGACCTGGGCTGCGTGGTGCACGAGGTGCGCCGCTTCCTCGCCGCCAGCCCGTTGCAGGAAGCCACCACCCGCATCGAGTGCCGGTTCCGCTCCGGCGGCGGCGGCTGGCTCAACGTCGAGTCCACCGTCAACCGGCACCACGGCGGCCTCATCTTCAACAGCCGGGACGTCACCGAACGCGTGCGCCTGCAGGCCCAGTTGCAGCACAACGCCGAGCACGACCCGCTCACCGACCTGCCCAACCGCGCGCTGTTCACCCAGCGCGTGCAGCAGGCCCTGTCCGGCCGCCGGGCCACCGACCGGGGCGCCGCCCTGCGAGGCACGGCCGTGCTTTTCATCGACCTGGACGGCTTCAAGGCCGTCAACGACACCATCGGGCACCAGGCCGGGGACGAGCTGCTCGTCCAGGCCGCCCGCAGACTCCAGGACGCGGTCAGGCACGGGGACACCGCCTCCCGGCTGGGCGGCGACGAGTTCGCGGCCCTGATCGTCGGGGACGGCACCCGTGACCGTGCCGCCCGGGAGCGGAACATTCTGGAGCTTGCCGACCGCCTCAGAGTGACCCTCTCCCAGCCCTACCCGATCGACGGCAACGACGTCCGGGTCAACGCCTCCATCGGCGTCGCCTTCGCCGAACCCGGCCTCGGCGCGGGCGAGTTGCTGCGCAATGCCGACCTCGCGATGTACCGCGCGAAATCGGCCGGAAAGGGCCGGGTCGAGCTGTACAAGCCGCAGATGCAGCAGGACGTCGTACGCAAGGCGGAACTGGCCACGCGCCTGCGTGCCGCCCTGCACGACGGTGAGTTCGCCCTGCTGCACCAGCCGGTGGTGTGCCTGGAGAACGGCCGGATCTCGTCGGTCGCCGCGCAGGCGCGCTGGCGCTCCTCCCAGGGGGTGCTCTTCACGCCGGCCGAGTTCCTGCGGGTGACCGAGGGCGGCGACAAGACCGCCGAGCTGGACCACTGGATCCTCCAGGAGGCGGTGGAACAGGCCGCGGAACGGGCCGCGACCGGGAACGCCGTACCGGTGGCCGTCCGGATCAGCGCCCGGCGGCTGCTGGACCGCTCGCACCCGCTCGGCTCCGTGGAGGCGCTGCTGACCCGGCACGGGCTGCCGCCCGGGGCGCTGGTCCTCGAACTGTCCGACACCGACCCCCGGGTCTCGCTGGACGAGCTGGAGCGGCGCCTGACCGTGCTCAGCCGGCTCGGGGTGCGGATCGCGCTGGACGGCTTCGGCAGCGGCTTTGCGGCGATCACGGCCCTCAGGAGGCTGCCCGCGGACATCCTGAAGCTCGACCGCAGCCTGGTCGAGGGCGTGGTGGAGTCCGCGCGGCTGCACAAGATCACCGGTGGGCTGCTGCGCATCGCCGGCGATCTGGGCCTGCAGTCCGTGGCCGAGGGTGTGGACCTGCCCGAGCAGGTGGTCGCGCTGCGCGCGCTGGGCTGCACGCACGGGCAGGGCATGGCCTTCGCGGGCGCGCTGGACGAGTACCGGCTGCGCCGGGCGCTCGCCTCCGGCCACTACCCGGTGCCGCACGCCTCCGCCGAACCGGCGCTCGCCGGGAAGGGCTCAGGGGTGTACACAGGGGGTGTACCCGCTGTCTTCGGAGGCGGAAGTGCCCTTCGTTCACATTCTGAGACTCCCGTCCCGCCTACTTGACACTTGGTGCGTGCCGGGGGGAGGGTCGGTTCCATGCGCACCCGAATTCTCGTACTTGGAAAGCGCGTCGGCTGAGCTGGGACTCACCGGAGGAACTCCGGAATCCCCAGCGACCCTCACCGGCGCGCTCCCCTCGCTTGCCTCCTGGCGCGAGGGGTTTTTTGTTGCACGAGCACCTTTCGTGCATCGCTCGAACTCCGCCCAAACCTCGCAAAAACCTCAGCATCGAGAAGAGAATGCCGATGACCGAGCAGGCCACCGGGGCCCACCATCCGCAGCCGCGGCCCCGTTCCGGAGGACAGCAGTCCGCCCCCGTCGAGCACGTCACGGGTGCGCAGTCCCTCATTCGCTCCCTTGAGGAGGTCGGCGCGGACACGGTGTTCGGCATTCCCGGCGGCGCGATCCTCCCGGCGTACGACCCGCTGATGGACTCCACCCGGGTCCGGCACGTCCTGGTCCGCCACGAGCAGGGCGCCGGCCACGCGGCCACCGGATACGCGCAGGCCACCGGCAAGGTCGGCGTCTGCATGGCGACGAGCGGCCCGGGGGCGACGAACCTGGTCACGCCGATCGCCGACGCGCACATGGACTCGGTGCCGCTCGTGGCGATCACCGGCCAGGTCGCGTCGAAGGCGATCGGCACGGACGCCTTCCAGGAGGCGGACATCGTCGGCATCACCATGCCGATCACCAAGCACAACTTCCTCGTCACCAAGGCCGAGGACATCCCGCGGATCATCGCGCAGGCGTTCCACATCGCCTCCACCGGCCGCCCGGGTCCGGTCCTGGTCGACATCGCCAAGGACGCGCTCCAGTCGAAGACCGTCTTCTCCTGGCCGCCCACCATGGACCTGCCCGGCTACCGCCCGGTGACCAAGCCGCACGCCAAGCAGATCCGCGAGGCCGCCAAGCTGATCACCTCCGCCAGACGGCCCGTCCTCTACGTCGGCGGCGGCGTCCTCAAGGCACAGGCCACCGCCGAACTGAAGGTCCTCGCCGAACTCACCGGAGCGCCCGTCACCACCACCCTGATGGCGCTCGGCGCGTTCCCCGACAGCCACCCGCTGCACGTGGGAATGCCGGGCATGCACGGTGCGGTCACCGCCGTCACCGCGCTGCAGAAGGCCGACCTGATCGTCGCCCTCGGCGCCCGCTTCGACGACCGCGTCACCGGCAAGCTGGACAGCTTCGCCCCCTACGCCAAGATCGTCCACGCCGACATCGACCCGGCCGAGATCGGCAAGAACCGCGCCGCGGACGTGCCGATCGTCGGTGACGCCCGCGAGGTCATCGCCGACCTGATCCAGGCCGTGCAGAAGGAGCACAGCGAGGGCCACAAGGGCGACTACACCGCCTGGTGGAGCGACCTCAGCCGCTGGCGCGAGACCTACCCGCTCGGCTACGACCAGCCCGACGACGGCTCGCTCTCCCCGCAGCAGGTCATCCAGCGCATCGGACAGCTCGCCCCCGAGGGCACGATCTTCGCGGCGGGCGTCGGCCAGCACCAGATGTGGGCCGCGCACTTCATCGAGTACGACAAGCCCGCCACCTGGCTCAACTCCGGCGGCGCCGGAACCATGGGCTACGCCGTGCCGGCCGCGATGGGCGCCAAGGCCGGCGCGCCGGAGCAGACGGTCTGGGCGATCGACGGCGACGGCTGCTTCCAGATGACCAATCAGGAGCTGACCACCTGCGCCCTGAACAACATCCCGATCAAGGTCGCCATCATCAACAACGGCGCCCTCGGGATGGTCCGCCAGTGGCAGACCCTCTTCTACAACCAGCGCTACTCCAACACCGTGCTGCACTCCGGCCCCGACGACATCAACCCGGACGCCCGGGGCACCCGCGTGCCGGACTTCGTGAAGCTGTCCGAGGCGATGGGCTGTGTCGGTCTGCGCTGCGAGTCCCCCGAGGACCTCGACAAGGTCATCGAGGAGGCGAACTCCATCAACGACCGCCCGGTCGTCATCGACTTCATCGTCCACGAGGACGCGATGGTGTGGCCGATGGTCGCCGCCGGCACCTCCAACGACGAGATCATGGCCGCCCGGGACGTCCGCCCCGACTTCGGCGACAACGAAGACGACTGAGAGCCGTAGGAAAAGGAACGAGACCCATGTCCAAGCACACGCTCTCCGTCCTGGTGGAGAACACGCCGGGCATCCTCGCCCGCATCGCCGCCCTGTTCTCCCGCCGCGGCTTCAACATCGACTCGCTCGCGGTCGGTGTCACCGAGCACCCCGAGATCTCCCGCATCACCATCGTGGTGGGCGTCGAGGACCTGCCGCTGGAGCAGGTGACCAAGCAGCTCAACAAGCTCGTCAACGTGCTCAAGATCGTCGAGCTGGAGCCCGGTCAGGCCGTTCAGCGCGAACTCGTTCTGGTGAAGGTCCGCGCCGACAACGAGACCCGCTCCCAGATCGTCGAGATCGTCCAGCTGTTCCGCGCCAAGACCGTCGACGTCTCCCCGGAGGCCGTGACGATCGAGGCCACCGGCAGCAGCGACAAGCTGTCCGCCATGCTCAAGATGCTGGAGCCGTACGGCATCAAGGAGCTGGTCCAGTCCGGCACGATCGCGATCGGCCGTGGCGCCCGTTCGATCACCGACCGCTCGCTGCGCGCCCTCGACCGCTCCGCGTAAGGCTGAAAACGGGCGGCACGCGCCGCCCGTATGCCGAGACCCCCGAACTTCCTTCCCGCTCACCGTCATACGGTGGGACGCACCATCTGCACACCAAGGAGAGAACCCAAAGTGGCCGAGCTGTTCTACGACGCCGACGCCGACCTGTCCATCATCCATGGCCGCAAGGTCGCGGTCATCGGTTACGGCAGCCAGGGCCACGCCCACGCGCTGTCGCTGCGCGACTCGGGTGTCGACGTGCGTGTCGGTCTGCACGAGGGCTCCAAGTCCAAGGCCAAGGCCGAGGAGCAGGGCCTGCGCGTGGTGACGCCGGCCGAGGCCGCCGCCGAGGCCGACGTCATCATGATCCTGATCCCGGACCCGATCCAGGCGAAGGTCTACGAGGAGTCGATCGCTCCGAACCTGAAGGACGGCGACGCGCTGTTCTTCGCCCACGGCTTCAACGTCCGCTTCGGCTTCATCAAGCCCCCGGCCGGCGTGGACGTCGCCCTGGTCGCCCCGAAGGGCCCGGGCCACCTGGTCCGCCGCCAGTACGAGGAGGGCCGCGGCGTCCCGGCGATCGCCGCCGTCGAGCAGGACGCCACCGGCAACGCCTTCCCGCTGGCCCTGTCGTACGCCAAGGCCATCGGCGGCACCCGCGCCGGCGTCATCAAGACCACCTTCACCGAGGAGACCGAGACCGACCTCTTCGGCGAGCAGGCGGTCCTGTGCGGTGGCACCGCGGCTCTGGTGAAGGCGGGCTTCGAGACCCTGGTCGAGGCCGGCTACCAGCCCGAGATCGCCTACTTCGAGTGCCTGCACGAGCTGAAGCTGATCGTCGACCTCATGTACGAGGGCGGCCTGGAGAAGATGCGCTGGTCCGTCTCCGAGACCGCCGAGTGGGGCGACTACGTCACCGGCCCGCGCATCATCACCGACGCCACCAAGGCCGAGATGAAGCAGGTCCTCACCGAGATCCAGGACGGCACCTTCGCCCGCAACTGGATGGACGAGTACCACGGCGGTCTGAAGAAGTACAACGAGTACAAGAAGCAGGACTCCGAGCACCTGCTGGAGACCACCGGCAAGCAGCTGCGCAAGCTGATGAGCTGGGTCGACGAGGAGGCGTAAGCCTCACCTCGGGGCCGGGGCGGACTGCCCCGGCCCCGTTGTCCACCCCGTCCAGCCACGGACGGGTGATACTTCCGCAGTGGCGCAATGAGACCCCCTCAGCGCCACTAGACTGCTGAACAACACGCGTCAGGCCCACAGCGTCGTGCGTCTTCCGCGGCTAGCCCCCCTCCTCCGCCTGCGGCCGTCGGGACGGCCGTCCGCATGCTCTGGACTTGTGAGGACTCACGTGAGCTCGAAACCCGTCGTACTCATCGCTGAAGAGCTGTCGCCCGCCACCGTCGACGCACTGGGGCCGGACTTCGAGATCCGGCACTGCAACGGAGCCGACCGAGGCGAACTGCTCCCGGCCATCGCGGATGTCGACGCCATCCTGGTCCGCTCCGCCACCAAGGTCGACGCCGAGGCCATCGCCGCGGCGAAGAAGCTCAAGGTCGTCGCCCGCGCCGGTGTCGGCCTGGACAACGTCGACGTCTCCGCCGCCACCAAGGCCGGCGTGATGGTCGTCAACGCCCCCACCTCCAACATCGTGACCGCCGCCGAGCTGGCCTGCGGTCTGATCCTCGCCTCCGCCCGCAACATCCCGCAGGCCAACACCGCGTTGAAGAACGGCGAGTGGAAGCGCAGCAAGTACACGGGCGTCGAGCTGGCCGAGAAGACCCTCGGCGTCGTCGGCCTCGGCCGCATCGGTGCCCTGGTCGCCCAGCGCATGTCCGCCTTCGGCATGAAGGTCGTCGCCTACGACCCCTACGTGCAGCCCGCGCGGGCCGCGCAGATGGGCGTCAAGGTGCTGTCCCTGGACGAGCTCCTGGAGGTCGCGGACTTCATCACCGTCCACCTGCCCAAGACCCCCGAGACCCTCGGTCTCATCGGCGACGAGGCGCTGCGCAAGGTCAAGCCGAACGTGCGCATCGTCAACGCCGCGCGTGGCGGCATCGTGGACGAGGCGGCGCTGTACGCGGCGCTGAAGGAGGGCCGCGTCGCCGGCGCCGGCCTCGACGTGTACGCCAAGGAGCCGTGCACCGACTCGCCGCTGTTCGAGCTGGACCAGGTCGTCTGCACCCCGCACCTCGGCGCCTCCACCGACGAGGCCCAGGAGAAGGCGGGCATCGCGGTCGCCAAGTCCGTGCGCCTCGCGCTCGCCGGTGAGCTGGTCCCGGACGCGGTGAACGTCCAGGGCGGCGTCATCGCCGAGGACGTCAAGCCGGGCCTGCCGCTCGCCGAGCGCCTCGGCCGCATCTTCACCGCGCTCGCCGGCGAGGTCGCGGTCCGCCTCGACGTCGAGGTGTACGGCGAGATCACCCAGTACGACGTGAAGGTGCTGGAGCTGTCCGCGCTCAAGGGCGTCTTCGAGGACGTCGTGGACGAGACGGTGTCGTACGTCAACGCGCCGCTGTTCGCGCAGGAGCGGGGCGTCGAGGTCCGCCTGACGACCAGCTCGGAGTCGGCCGACCACCGCAACGTCGTGACCGTGCGCGGCACGCTCGCGGGCGGCGAGGAGGTGTCGGTCTCCGGCACGCTGGCGGGCCCGAAGAACGTCCAGAAGGTCGTCGCGGTCGGCGACTACGACGTCGACCTGGCGCTCGCCGAGCACATGGTCGTCCTGCGCTACGAGGACCGTCCGGGTGTCGTCGGCACCGTCGGCCGCATCCTCGGCGAGGCGGGCATCAACATCGCCGGCATGCAGGTCGCCCGCGCGGTGGCCGGCGGCGAGGCGCTCGCGGTACTGACCGTGGACGACACGGTGACCGCCGGCGTGCTGGCCGAGGTCGCCGCGGAGATCGGGGCCACGTCGGCCCGGTCCGTGAACCTCGTCTGACGCACACACACGAACGCCGGGCGGGCTGACGAAAGTCAGCCCGCCCGGCGTCGTTCTGTACTGCCCTACTTGTCGTCCCTGACCTCGATCCTCCGCAGCGTCACCGCCGCGCCGACCGCCGCCACCGCCAGGACCACCGCCCCGGCGATCGCCGCCCCGTGCATCGCGCTGGTGAACGCCTCCCGCGCCGTGGCGAGCAGGGAGTCGCCGGTACGGCCGGGCAGGCGGGCCGCAGTGGCGAGGGCGCCGCCCAGGGTCTCGCGGGCCGTGGCCGGGGCCGCGGCCGGCATCTCGTGGCGGTAGACCGCCGTGCCGATGGAGCCGAGGACCGCCATGCCGAAGGCGCCGCCGAACTCCGTGCCGGTCTCCAGCAGCGAGGACGCCGTGCCCGCCCGCTCCAGCGGAGCCGTGCTCATGGCCAGGTCGGTCAGCTGGGACATCACCATGACCACCCCGGAAGCGAGGACACCGGCCGCCGTCAGCGACAGCCACAGGGAGTCGGTGCCGGTGAAGGCGAGCAGCGCGTAGCCGGCCGCCGAGACCGCGAAGCCGGAGGCGACGACGTAGCCGCGGTTGGCACCCCGGGCGACGAGCACCCCGGTGACCGGACCCGCGACGCCGATCAGCACCGACGGGAGCAGGCTCCACAGCGCGGCCGAGAGCGGGCTCTTGCCGAGGACCGACTGCAGGTACTGCGTGGTGAAGATCGCCGAGCCCATCATGCCGAACGCCGAGACCAGGGTCAGGACCAGCGCCGGGGTGAAGCCGCGGCCCCGCAGCAGGGCCGGCGGGACCAGCGGGGACTCAGCGGTGCGCTGGCGGCGGACGAAGAGCGCGGCGAACACCAGACCGACCACCACCGAGACGACGTACTGCGGGTGCCAGCCCTCGGAGGGGATCTCCTTCAGGCCGTAGATCACGGGGAGCACGGCAGCCAGCGACAGCGGCACGCTCACCCAGTCGAAGCGGCCCGGGTCCGGGTTCTTCGACTCGGGCAGCAGCACCGGGCCGAGGATCAGCAGCAGGGCCATCGCGGGCAGGTTGACCAGGAAGACCGAACCCCACCAGAAGTGCTCGACCAGGATGCCGCTCATCACCGAGCCCAGCGCGATACCGCCGGTCATCACGCCGGACCACAGCCCGATCGCCTTCGCCCGCTGAGCGGGGTCGGTGAACATCGTGCGCAGCAGGGCCATCGTCGACGGCATCAGGGTCGCGCCGCCGATGCCGAGGATCGCGCGGGCTGCGATCAGGGTCTCGGCGCTGTTCGCGTAGGCCGCGAGGACCGACGCGGCGCTGAAGGCGGCGGCGCCCGCCAGCAGGAGCTTGCGGCGGCCGATCCGGTCGCCGATCGAGCCCATCGTCATCAGCAGGCCGGCCAGGACGAAGCCGTAGACGTCGAAGATCCACAGCTGCTGGGTGCCGCTCGGCCGCAGGTCGGCGCTGATCGCGGGGGCCGCGAAGTACAGGACGGACACGTCCATCGAGACCAGCAGCAGCGGGAGCATCAGCACGCCGAGTGCGGTCCACTCACGGCGGCCGGCGCGGGTGGTGGCGGGCGGGGGAGCGGTCGGGGTGGTGCTCGAGGCGGTGCTCGCGGGGTTCGTCATGCCGAGAAATGTACGCGCGTCTTAAACGCTTGTCTAGAACGCATGTATAAGTCATGCGTCTAGGACGTGCGTATGGATCGGGAGTAGGGTGACGGGCATGGGACACCGTGAGGATCTGCTCGAAGGCGCCAAGCGCTGCCTGCTGGAGAAGGGCTTCGCGCGCACGACCGCGCGGGACATCGTGAAGGCGTCGGGGACCAACCTGGCCTCGATCGGCTACCACTACGGCTCGAAGGACGCGCTGCTGGCGCAGGCCTACGTCGCGCTGGTGGAGAACACGTCCGACGCCTCCGACGCGCCCGACGACGTCGCGGTCATGGGCGCGCCCGGTTCGCTGGAACGCTTCCGGTGGGTGTGGTCGAACATCGTCGACACCATGCGGGAGCCGGGCTCCATCTGGCGGCTCAGCATGGAGGTCATGACCATCGACATGCCCGAGGTGCGCGAGCACCTCTCCCGCGCACAGCGGGAGGGCGGGCGCGGACTCGTGGCCATCATCCAGGGCATGCCGGAGGACCAGGTCTCCGACCAGGTGGCGGACACCCTCGGCCGGTTCTACTTGACGCTGATGACCGGGCTCATCGCGCAGTGGACCTTCGACCCGAAGACCGCGCCCGACGGCGACGCGCTCACCGAGGGGCTCCGGCAGATCATCGAGGCGGCGGGCGCCGCCTAGCCCGGCCCGGCGCGTCCACGGTCAACCCCGTTTGCGGCCGGCAGGCGCGCGGAAGAGATGGGGGCCGTGGACGTACTGATCGTCGGCGCCGGGCCCGTGGGGCTCACCGCGCGGGCGCTGCTGGAGCGCTGGGGCGTACCCGTCCTGCTGGTCGAGAAGCACCGCGAGCTGTCGCCCTTTCCGCGGTCCAGGGCCGCCCGCCGGGTGACGCCGCCCTCCGCCAGGCCCTCACCGCGATCACCGGCCCGGCCGTCCTGCGCCCGTGATCTGCCGGGGTGCCTACAGCCGCGCCCTCTTCAGCGCCATGTGCAGCAGCAGCCGGTCCTCGCCGTCGTCCAGGTCGAGGCCGGTCAGCGACTCCACCCGGGACAGCCGGTAGTACAGCGTCTGCCGGTGGATGCCCAGCGCGGCTGCCGCCCGGCCCGCCTGGCCCGCGCAGTCGAGGTAGATCTCGGCGGTGCGGGCGAGTTCCTGCTGGGCGGGGGAGAGGAGCGGGCCGACCGCCGGGTCGTGTGCGGCCTGCGGGGGCAGCGCCGTCAGCAGCCGGTACGGCCCGATGCGCGACCACTCGGCGACCGGCCCGAACCGCGGCTCGGCCAGTGCGGCGCGCGCGGCGGCGGAGGCCTCCTGCCAGACCGTGCCCAGCTCGGCCAGGCCGGTGCGCGGCTCGCCGACACCGGCGGCGAACCCGGTGGCCGCGGCGACCTGCGCCGCCCCGGCGAACCCCGTGGCCGCAGCGGCGGCGGCACGCGCCCCGGCGCCGCGCGCCCCCGCGCCACGGCTCCCTTCCGCCTCCTTCAGCAGCCGGGCGGCGGCCGTCAGCGCCGGGACCGTCACGTCCGTGCTGCGCAGCCGGACCAGCACCGCGAGGCTCTGCCCGGTCACGCCCCACGGCAGCGTGCACAGCGCGGCGGCATGCGGGACGGCCCGGACGGAGGGGGCCTCGTCCGGGTCGGCCGAGAGCCAGGGGGCGACACAGATCACCGTGTGCGGGCCGTCCGCGCGGGCGCCCAGGGCCGTACGGAGTTCGGCCAGCGCCATGTCCTGCTGCCAGCCGCGCTCGGCGGTGAGCACCGCCCGCAGCTCCCGGCTCAGCCCGGCCCCCGCCTGCGCCTCGTCGGCGAGCAGCGCGCCGATCCGGGCGGCCACCTGCATGGCGGCGGTCAGCTGCGCGTCCGTGAGGCCGGGGTCGTCGTCCAGCAGCCAGACGTAGCCGAGGACGACACCGCGGTGGCGTACCGGCAGGCAGATGCGGCCCCGGTACACGCCCGCGTCCGGAGACGGCGGGATCCGTACCGGTCCGGTCGCGCGCGTGATGCCGAAGCCCTCGAACCACGAGCGCACCGCCGCCGTGGAGCGCCGGGTCAGGATCGAGCGGGTGCGCACCGGGTCCAGCGCCGAGGGATCGAGCTCGCCCTCGCTGTCGTACGCACCGAAGGCGATCAGCTCGAAGTCCCGGTTCTCCAGGGTCGCGGGCACGCCCAGCAGCTCCGAGATCTCGTCGACCAGCTCTTGGTAATCACCCTTGAAATCGGCCGTCACTCCGCAATTCTTGCGCATTTTCGCGGCGCCTTCATACATCTGTCTGAGATCCAGGGCACGGATGCGTGACAGCTGTCGATGGCCGACGATCGGAGAGATCCTTAGGTTTCACGGTGGTTCTCCGTGCCGTACCCGAATCGTCGGGTGGCGGCCGTTTCGGTGCTTGTCTGTGGAGGTGCCCCGTGCTGGGTCCCGTGATTCTCGCCGCGTCGCGCAGCGACCGGATGCGTCGCCTGATCTCGGCGGCCCCGGTGACCAAGCAGGTCGTCGACCGCTTCATCCCCGGCGAGACCGTGGCCGACATCGTCCCGATCATCAAGGAGCTGACGGCCAAGGGCCTGGAGCTGACGATGGACGTCGTCGGCGAGGACATCACCCGCCCCGAGCAGGCCACCGCCGCCCGGGACGCCTACCTGGCGCTGATCGACCACCTCAAGGAGCTTGAGCTGGGCGAGAGGGTCGAGATGTCCGTCAAGCTCTCCATGTTCGGCCAGGCCCTGGAAGGCGGCCACGAGCTGGCGCTCGCGAACGTCCGCCCGGTCGTCGAGGCCGCCGCCGCCATCGGTACGACCGTGACGCTGGACGCCGAGGACCACACCACCCTCGACTCGATGTTCGCCATCCACGAGGAGCTGCGGAAGGACCACCCGCAGACCGGCTGCGTGATCCAGGCCTACCTCTTCCGCACCGAGGCCGACGCCCGCCGCCTCGCCGAGAGCGGCAGCCGCGTCCGCGTGGTGAAGGGCGCGTACAAGGAGCCCGCCGAGGTCGCGTACCAGCAGAAGCACGAGATCGACAAGGCGTACGTCCGGATCCTGCGGATCCTGATGGAGGGCGAGGGGTACCCGATGATCGGGTCCCACGACCCGCGCCTGATCGCCATCGCCCAGGAGCTGGCCCACAAGGCCGGCCGCAAGCTGGACGAGTACGAGTTCCAGATGCTCTACGGCATCCGCAGCGACGAGCACCTGCGCCTGGCCGCCGAGGGCCACCGCATGCGCGTCTATACCGCGTACGGCACCGACTGGTACGGCTACTTCATGCGCCGTCTCGCGGAGAAGCCGGCGAACCTGCGCTTCTTCCTCCGCTCGATGGTCAGCAAGGGCTGAACCCGAACACCCGCTCAAGTACAAGGAGTACGGATCTCATGGACGCTGTGACCCAGGTCCCCACCCCCGTCAACGAGCCGGTGCACGGCTACGCCCCCGGCTCGCCCGAGCGCGCCCGGCTGGAGGCCAAGCTGAAGGAGCTGGCCGAGAACCCGATCGACCTGCCGATGACCATCGGCGGGGAGCAGCGGATGGGCGGCGGCGAGACCATCCAGGTGGTCCAGCCGCACAACCACAAGGCCGTCATCGGCACCCTGCGCAACGCCACCCAGCAGGACGCCCAGGACGCCATCGACGCGGCGCTCGCCGCCGCGCCGGCCTGGCGCGCGATGTCCTTCGACGACCGCGCGGCGATCATCCTGCGCGCCGCCGAGCTGCTGGCCGGTCCGTGGCGCGAGACCATCGCCGCGTCCACCATGCTGGGCCAGTCCAAGACCGCCCAGCAGGCCGAGATCGACAGCCCGTGTGAGCTGGTCGACTTCTGGCGGTTCAACGTCCACTACGCCCGCCAGATCCTGGCCGAGCAGCCCCCGGCGAACTCCCCGGGCGTGTGGAACCGTCTGGACCACCGCCCGCTGGAGGGCTTCGTCTACGCGATCACGCCGTTCAACTTCTCGGCGATCGCGGGCAACCTGCCCACCGCCCCGGCCCTGATGGGCAACGTGGTCGTGTGGAAGCCGTCCCCGACCCAGACCCACGCCGCCGTGCTGCTGATGCAGCTCCTGGAGGAGGCGGGTCTCCCCAAGGGTGTCATCAACCTCGTCACGGGCGACGGCATAGAGGTCTCCAAGGTCGCGCTGGAGCACCGCGATCTGGCCGGTATCCACTTCACCGGCTCGACCAAGACCTTCCAGTACCTGTGGAAGACGGTCGGCAACAACATCGAGAAGTACCGCTCCTACCCGCGTCTGGTTGGCGAGACCGGCGGCAAGGACTTCCTGGTCGCGCACCCGAGCGCCGACCGCGCGGTGCTGAAGACCGCCCTGACCCGCGGTGCCTTCGAGTACCAAGGCCAGAAGTGCAGCGCGACCTCCCGCGCCTACATCCCGGCCTCCATCTGGAACTCGGGCTTCAAGGAGGAGTTCGCGGCCGAGGTCGACTACCTGACCATGGGTGACGTCACCGACCTGTCGAACTTCATCGGCGCCGTGATCGACGACCGCGCGTTCGCCAAGAACAAGGCCGCGATCGACCGCGCCAAGGAGGACCCGACCTGCACGATCGTCGCGGGCGGCAGCTACGACGACTCGGTCGGCTACTTCGTCCGCCCGACCGTCATCGCCTCCACCGACCCGGAGAACGAGGTCTTCCGTACCGAGTACTTCGGCCCGGTCCTCGGCGTCTACGTCTACGAGGACGACAAGTACGACGAGATGCTGGAGCAGATGGAGTCGGTCTCCGACTACGCCCTGACCGGCGCCGTCATCTCCAACGACCGTGCGGCGGCTGCCCACACGATGGAGAAGCTCCGCTTCGCCGCGGGCAACTTCTACATCAACGACAAGTCGACCGGTGCCGTCGTCGGCCAGCAGCCCTTCGGCGGTGGCCGCGCCTCCGGCACCAACGACAAGGCCGGCGCCCCGCAGAACCTCCTGCGCTGGACCCTGACCCGGGCCATCAAGGAGACCCTGGTCGCGCCGACCGACTACACGTACCCGCACATGGGCTGATCCTCAGCCACCCCGCGCAACGGGCCGGGAAGCCTGACCCACGAGCAGGCTTCCCGGCCCGTTTCCATCAAGGACGGGTCTCCTTCACGGGCAGGTCCTCACGAGAAGTTCAGACTGACGTCATCGTCGTCGCTCAGGTCTCGCTCGGTGACCTTCGTGTTGAACTGGTGGCTCTTGCCACCCGGGATCGTGCACGTCACGGTGACGCCGAGCTTGAACTTCGCGTTCACCGGCACGATGAGGTCGACAGGACCGTAAGGCGCGGTCACCTGGTCGTTGTTGTCCACCTCGTCCGAGACGGAATGGCCCGGGGCCCTCAGGATCACTTTGGAGGGAAAGGCGTTCGGGACCTTGCTCGCACAGCTCACTTGCCCGGAGTAGTGCACCGTTCCCGTCTCGACTGCGGAGTGCGCCGGACCTGCGAACAGCAGGCCGCCGGCGGTGGCCGCGGCGAAGACCGCCAGCGTGCGGGACCTGCGGAAGACGCGTGATGTATTCGTGGACATGCCACCACCTGCCTCAATGGCGTGGGGGTTCGAGGGGGCCGCATGCGCGCGCCGCGAGGCGAGCTGCCGCTCGGGGGTAGGCGCAGGATGGTCGGCGGGTCGGCCGTACGGGCCAGGTGTCCGCCCCCCCTGCTTTCGCGTCCCCTGCTTTCACGGCAACACCGGCAGCCCCTTCCATTCCACTGAACACGCTCCTACAACGTTCCCCGCCCTGCAACCGCAGGCCCGGCAGTCGTCAGGAGGCCTTCCGCACCAGGATCTTGCCCGTGTTGCCGCCGCGCAGCATCAGCAGGAACGCCTCCACGATCCGGTCGAAGCCGTCCACCACGGTCTCGTCCAGCGCGAGCGCCCCGCTGCGCAGGTGCGGTACGGCGAAGTCGTACAACTCCTGCTGTGCGTCCTGGTAGTCGCGGACCAGGAAGCCCTCGATGCGCAGGCTCTTCTCCACCACGTCGGAGTGGTTGAAGACGACCGGCGGGGCGTCCGGGGTGTTGTACCGGCTGATCGTGCCGATCCGCACCACCCGGCCGCGCTCGCGCAACGCGCCGATGGCCGCGCCGAGTTGGTCGCCGCCGACGTTGTCGACGAAGACGTCGATGCCGGTGGGGGCGGCCTCGGTGAGGAGGTCGGCGGCCGGGGCCGCGTGGTAGTCGAAGGCGGTGTCGTAACCCACCTGTTCCGTCAGGTACTTCACCTTCTCCGGCGATCCCGCGCTGCCGATCAGGCGGCCCGCGCCCAGGAGGCGGGCGAAGCGGCCGGTCGCCGTGCCGACCCCGCCGGCCGCTCCGGAGACGAACAGGTCCTCGCCCTCGCGCAGTCGGGCGATCCGGGTGAGGCCGACGTAGGCCGTCAGGCCCGTGCCGCCGAGCACGCTCAGGTACGCCGACAGCGGGATGCCCTCGTAGTGGGGGAGCCGTCTGACCTCCTCGGGGCTGACCACCGCGTGCGTGCGCCAGCCCTGGCGATGGAAGACGACCTCGCCCTCGGGCAGCTCAGGGGTGCGCGAGGCGATGACCCGGCCCAGCGTGCGGCCCTCCAGCGGGGCGTTCAACTCGAAGTCGCCGTCCATCATTTCGCGGTGGTAGGGGTCCACGGACCAGTAGAGGTTCTCCACCAGGGCCGTGCCCGGGGCCGGTTCGGGGACCGGGGACTCGGCGAAGCGGAAGTGGTCTGCGGTGGGGAAGCCGTCGGGGCGGGCGGTCTGCTGCACGGTGAGCGCGATCTCGGTCATGGGAAAGGACCGTAGGCAGGAATGCCGGGGGTGAGCAGAGGGTTGGGCTCATGGAACGCGCCGATCCATGAAACGGCCTCATAGACGCAGGTGGGAGCCTCTCAGTGACAGCAGTCGATCTTGCCCCGCAGGAGTTGCGGATCCTCGTCGCCGTGGCCGACGAGGGCGGCTTCTCCAGCGCCGCCGCGAAGCTGGGCGCCACCCAGTCCGCCGTCTCCCACGCCGTGCGCGGCCTCGAACGCAAGCTGGGGGTGGTGCTGTTCGAGCGCGGGCGGTTCGGGGCCCGGCCGACTCCGGCGGGGGAGCGGGCGGCTGCCCACGCGCGGCGCGTGCTGCGCATGCTGACCGCCCTGGCCGCCGAAGCGCGGAGCGCGGGCACCGGCGAGCTCGCCGGGCCGCTGCGCGTCGCCGCCTTCCGCAGCGCCGCCCTGTACCTGCTGCCGCCGGCCCTGGAGCGGCTGGCCGCGCTGCACCCCGGCATCGAGGTCGCCGTCACCGTCGTACGGGAGCTGGGGCCCGGCACCGCGGGCGAGGTCGAGGCGGGGCGGGCCGACCTCGGGATCGCCACCTTCGGTGCCGACGCGGCGCTCCCGCCGGGGCTGGTCGGCGGGGCGCTGCTGGAGGAGCCGTACTCCCTGGTGCATCCGGCCGGGCATCCCGACCCGCGCGGTCTGCCGCTGGTCGACTGGATGGAGAACTGCGGCTCCTACACGCGCGCGTGGTGGGCCGCCCAGGACTGGATTCCGGCCGCCACCGTCACCGCCGAGGACGACGGCGCGGTGCTGTCGATGGTGGGCAGCGGGCTCGGCATGGCGATCATGCCCGCGCTCTCCCTCACCCAGGCCCCGCCCGCCGTGGAGATCACCGATCTGGGCCCCGAGCGGCCGTATCGCTCCGTCCGCTACGTCACCACCCCGGAGCTGGCCGGCACGGACGCCGTGCGCGCGCTGATCCGCGTCCTGCGCGCACACGTTGCCGAATCACCCGTTCGGGACTCACTCATACGCACGAAGCCGCAGCTCAGGGCCGTGTGAGCCAGTGCACTGTCTCAGATAGTAGGAAGTCCGAGTAATCATGCAGACAGCGGCGGGCCGCTCCCTTACTTTGGGAGAAGCCGAACGTCCCGCTCGATCAAGCGAATGGCGGTCGTGAGCCGGGCCTTGTGCAGGTAACCCCCTGTGGCCGGCGCGCTCCACCGCGGCTTGGGGGCACCGCCCACGCCCATTAGGCAGTGGGGGAGTCTCGCGAACCCCTCTTCCGCACTCCTGTGTGCGCCATCGAAGGAGTTGATCCCTCATGCCCGAGACGACCGTCCGCCGCCGTGCCCGCCACGTGTCCCGCACGAGCGAGTCCGACCGCAAGAACGCCGCCGCCGCCCTCCAGCGCGCCCTCGACCGCCGGGACAACGGCGGCGAGACCGGCCACTGAGCCGTCCACCGGCCCAGTGGGCCCGTCACCGGTCCGGGAGCCGCACCCGTAGGAGGTGCGGCGCGGCCTCACCCGCCGCGCCGCACCTCGAACTGGTCGATCCGCGTGCCGTCCTGGGCCAGCGCCGACACGCTGAGCCTCGGCGTGCTGCCCGCCCGCGCCTCCACGGACAGCAGCGAGAAGCCGGTGTACCGCACCCGCGACCACTCGGCCGTCTCCGGCGCGCGCTGCCTCGTCCTGGTCCAGTGGAAGGTCTGTACGGCCTCGTGCCGGGTCGGGTCGGTCGAGCCGCCGACGAGCACGGCCCGGCCCACCTTCCCGGCCTTGAGCGCGTCCGTGCGCTCGTACACGTGGTTGTGCCCGTTGATCACCAGGTCCACCCGGTACCGGTCGAACAGCGGCAGCCCCGCGGCGCGCACCCCTCCGTCGGAGGCGTGCTGCGAGGTCGAGTAGGCGCAGTGGTGGAAGAAGACCACGATGAACCCGGCGTGCCCTGCGGGTCGAAGCCGCTCTCCGGCAGGGCGAAACGGGCCAGATGTCCGCCGTAGCCGTCCGGCGAGTACCAGGCCTCCATGTCGTGGTTGCCGGTCGTCACCATCCAGGGCGCCGAGCTCGCGACCGGCTCGTTCTGCTTCATGAACAGGTCCCAGAACGTGGGGTCGTAGCCGTCGGTGCGCTGTGGGGTCCCAGCCGTCGTGGCCGACGCCGTAGTAGTACGTCGCGCCGGGGCGCAGGCCGTCCACGGCCGCGTGCGCGTAGTACTGCTCCACCGCCGGGCGCACCCCCTGCACGCCCGGCGTGTGCAGGTTACGCAGCTCGGCCGGGACCTTGCGGCCCAGGTCGCCGGGGCGCAGCCCCACGCGCACGTACGGCCGACGGACCGGGAACGGCACCTGCCAGGAGATCCGCATCCCGGTCTTCGGGTCGGCGCCGAAGGTCAGGTGGCGGCCGAACGGGCGCACCAGCCCGCCGGAGACCAGCGAGGCGCCCGGCGCCGGGCGCGCGGACGCGGTCGCCGTACCGGAGCAGCCGGTCAGCAGGGCGCCGCCCGCCGCCGTGGCCGCCGCCGCCGCCGCGCCCGCGGTCACCAGCGTGCGGACCGGTCCTCAACACCGATGCCACGCACGGGTGAACGGCGCCCGACAGGATGACATCGTCCCTCGAAGGGGTGTCCGTATCGTGGACAGGCCGTGTCATGGCATGGGACGAGGAGTACGGTTCCCGCATGTCTCGCAGCATCAATCTCGCAGTGATCCCCGGTGACGGCATCGGTCAGGAGGTCGTGGCCGAGGGTCTCAAGGTCCTCTCCGCCGTCCTGCCGCAGGATGTGAAGCTGGAGACCCAGGAGTACGACTTCGGCGCCAAGCGCTACCACGCCACCGGTGAGACCCTCACCGACGCCGACCTGGAGCACCTCAAGCAGCACGACGCGATCCTGCTCGGCGCGATCGGCGACCCGTCGGTGCCGTCCGGCGTCCTGGAGCGCGGCTTCCTGCTCAAGCTCCGCTTCGCCTTCGACCACCACGTCAACCTGCGTCCGTCGAAGCTGCTCCCGGGTGTCGCCACCCCGCTCGCGGGCGAGCCGCAGATCGACTTCGTCGTCGTCCGCGAGGGCACCGAGGGCCCCTACACCGGCAACGGCGGCACCATCCGCAAGGGCACCGAGCACGAGGTCGCCACCGAGGTCTCCGTGAACACGGCCTACGGTGTCGAGCGCGTGGTCCGCGACGCCTTCGCCCGCGCCCAGGCCCGCCCGCGCAAGAAGCTCGCCCTGATCCACAAGAACAACGTGCTGACCTTCGCCGGTCACCTGTGGACGAACGTCTTCAACAAGGTGGCCGCGGAGTACCCCGAGGTCACCACCGAGTACATGCACGTGGACGCGGCCACCATCTACCTGGTCACCCAGCCCGAGCGGTTCGACGTGATCGTCACCGACAACCTCTTCGGCGACATCATCACCGACCTCGCCGCGGCCGTCTCCGGCGGCATCGGCGTCGCCGCCTCCGGCAACATCAACCCCAGCGGCGCGTTCCCGTCCATGTTCGAGCCGGTCCACGGCTCGGCCCCGGACATCGCCGGGCAGGGCAAGGCCGACCCCACCGCCACGGTCCTGTCCGTCGCCCTGCTCCTGCGCCACCTCGGCTACGGCGCCGAGGCGGACCGCATCGAGGCGGCGGTCGCCGCCGATCTCACCGAGCGCGGCGCCCTGCCGGCGCGCAGCACCTCCGAGATCGGCGACGCGCTCGCCGCCCGAGTAGCCGGCTGACCCGGCTGCACGGCACCATCCGAAGCCGCCGGGCCACCACCGCGCCCGGCGGCTTCCGCATGTCTCCGCCGGGTGCCACCATCGATCCCTGGGCCGCCACCCGGATTCCGTCAGCCGCCCCCTCCGCGCGATAATCGGACGCGGAGCCGCGGCATGAGGGAAAGCTCGGACGTCCTAACACTGGCTGAAAAGGGCCGGTTAGGGCGTTTGCGCGGCCCGTCACTACAACCGGTGAGGACAAGCACCCATGACGACGCCCACGATCGAGCTCAAGCCCTCTGCCCACCCGCTGGCCGCCGCGGAGCGCGAGGCGATCCTGGCCAGCCCCGGTTTCGGCCGCCACTTCACCGACCACATGGTGACGATCAAGTGGACCGAGGGCCGCGGGTGGCACGACGGTCAGCTCGTCCCGTACGCGCCGATCCCCCTCGACCCGGCCACCACCGTCCTGCACTACGCGCAGGAGATCTTCGAGGGCCTGAAGGCCTACCGCCAGCCCGACGGCTCGGTCGCCACCTTCCGCCCCGACCAGAACGCCCTGCGCTTCCAGCGCTCCGCCAAGCGTCTCGCCATGCCGGAGCTGCCCGTCGAGACGTTCGTCGAGGCCTGTGACGCCCTGATCCAGCAGGACCGGGACTGGGTGCCCGCGCACGGCGGCGAGGAGTCCCTCTACCTGCGCCCGTTCATGATCGCCACCGAGGTCGGGCTCGGCGTCAAGCCCGCCAACGAGTACCTCTTCATCGTGATCGCTTCCCCGGCCGGCGCGTACTTCCCGGGCGGCGTGAAGCCGGTCAAGATCTGGGCGTCCGAGGACCGCGTCCGCGCCGTCCCGGGCGGCATGGGTGACGCGAAGACGGGCGGCAACTACGCGGCCTCCCTGCTCGCCCAGGCCGAGGCCGCCGCCCAGGGCTGCGACCAGGTCTGCTACCTGGACGCCGTGGAGCACAAGTGGGTCGAGGAACTCGGCGGCATGAACCTGTACTTCGTGTACGGCGACAAGATCATCACGCCGTCGCTGACCGGCTCCATCCTGGAGGGCGTCACCCGTGACTCCCTGCTGGCCGTCGCCCGCGACCTCGGCTACACCTCCGAGGAGGGCCGCGTCTCCATCGACCAGTGGCAGCGCGACTCCGAGAACGGCACCCTCACCGAGGTCTTCGCCTGCGGCACCGCCGCCGTGATCACCCCGGTCGGCACGGTGAAGCGTTCCGGCGCCGAGTGGAAGCAGAGCGACGGCGAGCCCGGCGAGGTCACGATGCGCCTGCGCCAGGCTCTCCTGGACATCCAGCGCGGCAAGACCGAGGACAAGCACGGCTGGATGCACAAGCTGGGTTAGTTCTCGCCGGCCATGCTGAGGGCCGCCTCGGACTCCGTGTCCGCGGCGGCCTTCGCCGTTTTTGGGGCACGGGTCAGCAGCAGGTACACCGCCCCGCCGACCAGCCCCGACAGCAGGAAGCTGCAGTCCACCCCGCCGGTCAGCTCCAGCAGCGGGCCCTGGTACGACGGCAGGGACACCGCGAGCAGGCCGACGCCGGCGCCCAGCGACCATGACACGGTCGCCCGCACGTTCCAGCCCGCCCGGTACCAGTAGATCCCGCCCCGCGAACGGCGGTTGAAGACCTGGAGGGCGTCGGCGTCGTACACCCCGCGGCAGCGGGCGAAGCCGATGAGGGTGATGACCGCCCACGGGGTGCCGATGGCGGTGAGCAGCAGCACGAAGGACGTCATCGCGGACTGCGCGTCCCAGGCGTAGTGGCCGACGAAGACGCAGACCGTGGCGACGACGGCGACCGTGTAGGTGGCGCGGGCGCGGGAGGCGCGCGGCAGGATCGCGTCCAGGTCGAGGCCCATGGAGTACAGCATCAGACCCGCGTTGCCGACCGAGCCCGCCGAGGCGGACAGCAGCAGCGGCACCAGGTACCAGGCCGGGGAGGCCGAGACCAGCGGGCCCGCGTAGTCGCCGGCCGCCCGGGCCGCGTACGCCGTGAACGTGCCGAAGAGCTGCGGCACCAGCAGGCCGAGGATCAGGCCCAGCCAGGTGGCGCGCAGGACCGTGCGGCTGGAGTGGCGCGAGGGCGAGATGTACCGGGTGTAGTCGCCGAGCAGGGTGATGAAGGCGACGGGGCCGGACAGGCCCGCGGCGACGGCCGCGAGGAACCAGGTCGGCCAGAAGGAGCCCAGCAGATAACCGCCCGCGTCCGGCAGCGCCGCCGTGGTGAAGTGCGGGGCGTAGGCGAAGATCCCGAGGATCAGCAGCGCGGTCATGCCGAACGCCAGCACCCGGGACATGGCGAGCAGCACCCGGTAGCCGTAGACCGCGCCCGCCACGGTCGCCGCGGCGAGCAGCGCGTAGACGACGGAGTACGCCACCCCGTCCGCGGGCAGCCCGAACAGCCGGCCGAGCACGCTCAGCATCACGTCACCGCCGATCCACACGGTCAGCGCGGTGTAGCCGAGGGCGAGGAGCAGGCCGACGACCGAGCCGACCAGCCGGCCCCGCACCCCGAACTGGGCGCCGGAGGAGGTGGACAGGTTGGTCGCGGTGCGCAGGGAGACCAGGGCGAGGGGCGCGGTGAACAGCGCGCCGGCCACCGTGCCCACGACGATCGCGCTCACGGAGGCCCACCAGCCGAGCCCGAAGGACACCGGCAGCCAGCCGAAGATGATCACTCCGAGACAGAGGTTGGAGCCGAGCAGGATCGACACCAGGTCTCGCGGACCGCTGGTGCGCTCCTCGTCCGGGATGGTGTCGACTCCGCGCTGTTCTATCGGCATGGCTGGGTCTCCTTCGACTGCCGCCAGAGGTTTAGAGCGACGTTCAATGTCTGTGACGCGATAGTGGATGTCAATGCTTCCGTTCCATCCAACGCCCGTTTAGAGTGATGCTCTAACTTATGGAAGGCAAGGAGGTGCCGCGTCGTGAGACTGACCCCCACGGAACGTGACCGGCTGCTGCTCTTCGGAGCCGCCGAGCTGGCCCGGGCCCGCCGGGCGCGCGGCCTCAGGCTGAACGTGCCGGAGGCGACCGCGCTGATCGCCGACACCGTCTGCGAGGCGGCGCGGGACGGCAGGCGGCTCGCCGAGGCCATCGAGGCGGCCCGCTCGGTGCTGGGCCCCGAGGACGTGCTGCCGGGCGTCGCCGACGTCGTCACCGAGGTCATGGTCGAGGCGGTCTTCGACGACGGTTCGCGGCTCGCGGTGGTCTCCGACCCCATCGGCGGCGGCCTCGGCGACCGGGCCCCGGGCGCGCTGCTGCCGGGCCCCGAGCACTCCGACCCCGAGCCGGTCGTCCGGGTCACGGTCACCAACACCGCGACCGTGCCGGTCTCCGTCACCTCCCACTTCCACTTCTTCGAGGCCAACCCGCGCCTCGACTTCGACCGCGCGCTGGCCTACGGCATGCGGCTCGCCGTACCCGCCGGGTCCTCGGTCCGCTTCGGGCCGGGGGACAGCGAGAAGGTCGGGCTCGTGCCGATCGGCGGCGAGCGGATCGCGATCGGCTTCGCCGGCCTGGTCGACGGGCCGCTCGACGCGCCCGGCGCCAAGGAGGAGGCCCTGCACCGGGCCGCCGCCTGCGGGTATCTCGGAGTCGACGGAGCCACGCCGGAAGGAGGCGAGGAGCGATGAGCCGCTCGAAGGGACGCGAGGTGAGCCGCGCGATCCACGTCGACCCGCATGCCTACGCCGCCACCCACGGCCCCCGCGCCGGTGACCGCATCCGCCTCGGCGACTCGGGCTTGACCATCCGGGTCGAGTCCGACTCCCAGCGCTACGGCGACGAGTTCCTGGCGGGCTTCGGCAAGACCGCCCGCGACGGACTGCACCTGAAGGCTGCCGCCGTCCGCGAGACCTGTGACGTCGTGATCAGCAACGTCGTGGTGATCGACGCGGTGCAGGGCATCCGCAAGGTGTCCATCGGTATCCGGGAAGGCCGCATCTGCGCCGTCGGGCGGGCCGGCAACCCGGACACCCTCGACGGCGTCGACGTCGTCGTCGGCACGGGTACGTCGATCGTGTCCGGCGAGGGCCTGATCGCCACCGCCGGTGCCGTGGACACCCATGTGCACCTGCTGTCGCCACGCATCATGGAGGCCTCCCTCGCCTCCGGCGTGACCACCGTCATCGGGCAGGAGTTCGGCCCGGTGTGGGGCGTCGGCGTCAACTCGCCCTGGGCGCTCAGGCACGCGTTCAACGCCTTCGACGCCTGGCCGGTCAACATCGGCTTCCTGGGCCGGGGTTCGTCCTCGCACAGCGCCCCCCTGATCGAGGCGCTGGCCGAGGGCGGCGCGAGCGGCTTCAAGGTGCACGAGGACATGGGCGCCCACACCCGCGCCCTCGACACCGCCCTCCGGGTCGCCGAGGAGCACGACGTCCAGGTCGCCCTGCACAGCGACGGGCTGAACGAGTGCCTGTCGGTCGAGGACACCCTGCGCGTGCTCGAAGGCCGCACCATCCACGCCTTCCACATCGAGGGCTGCGGCGGCGGACACGTGCCCAACGTGCTGAAGATGGCGGGCGTTCCGAACGTCATCGGCTCCTCCACCAACCCCACCCTGCCCTTCGGCCGGGACGCGGTCGCCGAGCACTACGGCATGATCGTCTCCGTCCACGACCTGAAGACCGACCTGCCCGGCGACGCGGCGATGGCCCGCGACCGCATCCGCGCCGGCACGATGGGCGCCGAGGACGTGCTGCACGATCTGGGCGCGATCGGCATCACCTCCTCCGACGCCCAGGGCATGGGACGTGCGGGGGAGACCGTCCGGCGTACGTTCGCCATGGCCGGGAAGATGAAGGCCGAGCTGGGCCCGCTGGAGGGCGACGGCGATGGCGACGACAACGCCCGCGTCCTGCGCTACATGGCCAAGCTCACCATCAACCCGGCCATCGCACACGGTCTTTCGCACGAGGTCGGCTCGATCGAGGCCGGCAAGCTCGCCGACATCGTGCTGTGGCGCCCGGAGTACTTCGGCGCCAAGCCGCAGCTGGTCCTCAAGTCCGGCTTCCCGGCGTACGGCGTGGTCGGCGACCCCAACGCGGCCACCGACACCTGTGAACCCCTCGTACTGGGCCCGCAGTTCGGCGCGTACGGTGCCACGGCCGCCGACATCTCGGTCGCGTTCGTCGCCAGAGCCGCCGTCGACCAGGGCAACGACAAGATGCCGACCCGGCGCCGGAGGGTCGCGGTGCGCGGCACCCGGGGCATCGGCCCCGCCGACCTGCGGCTCAACTCCCGTACCGGAGCGGTAGACGTCGACCAGCGCACCGGCCTGGTCACCCTCGACGGCGACCCGCTCAGCTCGGAACCCGCCGACTCGGTCTCCCTCAACCGTCTCTACTTCCTTTGAAGGACCCCCGTATGAACACCCCCGCCGCCGACGGCTTCCGCATGCCCGCCGAATGGACCCCGCACGAGCGCACCTGGATGGCGTGGCCGAGCCCCAACCCCACCTTCGACGACCCGGACGACCTCGCCGCCTCCCGCGCCGCCTGGGCCTCGGTCGCCCGTGCGATCACCCGCTTCGAGCCGGTGACGGTGGTGTGCGGCCCCGGCCAGTCGGCCGAGGCGGAGGCCCTCCTCGGCCCCGCCGTCACCACCGTCGAGCGCGAGCTGGACGACGCCTGGATGCGGGACATCGGCCCCACCTTCCTCACCAACGGCCAGGGCGAACTGGCCGCCGTGGACTGGACGTTCAACGGCTGGGGCGCCCAGGACTGGGCCCGCTGGGAGCACGACTCGAAGATCGCCGCGTACGTCTGCGACCTCGCGGGCGCCAAGACGTACGCCTCGAAGCTGGTCAACGAGGGCGGCGCGATCCACGTCGACGGCGAGGGCACCGTCCTGCTCACCGAGACCGTGCAGCTCGGCCCCGAGCGCAACCCGCACTGGTCGAAGGAGGAGGTCGAGGCCGAGATCCACGCCCACCTCGGCACCAGCAAGGCGATCTGGCTGCCGCGCGGCCTGACCGGCGACTACCCTCCCTACGGCTTCGGCACCCTCGGCCACGTCGACATCGTCGCCGCCTTCGCCCGCCCCGGCGTCGTCGTCGCCCACCAGCAGCCGGACCCGGCCCACCCGGACCACGAGGTCACCAAGGAGGTCATCGGCATCCTGAAGTCGGCGACCGACGCCCGGGGCCGCGCCCTGGAGGTCGTGGAGGTCCCCGCCCCGACCGTCCTGGAGGCCGACGGCCACTGGGCCGACTACTCCTACATCAACCACTACATCTGCAACGGCGGCGTCGTGCTGTGCGGCTTCGACGACCCGCGCGACGAGATCGCCGCCGGGATCTTCCGCCGTCTGTTCCCGGAGCGGACCGTGACCCTGGTGGACGCGCGTACGATCTTCGCAGGCGGGGGCGGTATCCACTGCATCACGCAGCAGCAGCCGAAGGTCTGACACGTCTGACACGTCTGACACACGGGAGTAGCAGATGGCCGATGCGGCTCGTCCGCGCAGGAACGCGCCGCCGCGCGAGGAGGTCCTCGCCACCGCCATGGACATGATCGCCGAGCGCGGTCTGGAGAAGCTCACCATGGCGGGGCTCGGCCGCGAGGTCGGGATGAGCAGTGGCCATCTGCTGTACTACTTCCGCTCCAAGGACGAGCTGCTGCTGGAGACCCTGGAGTGGAGCGAGGGCCGACTGGGCGCCGAGCGCGGCCGGCTCCTCACCCGCGCGGGCAGCGCGCGCGAGCGCCTGGACGCGTACGTCGACCTGTACGTCCCCGACGGCCACCGGGACCCGCACTGGACCCTGTGGCTGGAGGTGTGGAACCGCTCGAAGAACGCCGACGACGACGCCCGCGAGCGGCAAGCCGCCATCGAGGGCGCTTGGCACCGCGACCTGGTCGCGCTGCTCGCCGAGGGCATCTCACGCGGTGAGTTCCGCGCCGTCGACCCGGACCGCTTCGCGGCCCGGCTGCGCGCCCTCCTCGACGGCTTCTCCATCCACGTGGCGGTCGGCCTGCGCGGCACGAACCGGGAGCAAGTGATGACCCACGTCCAGGAATTCCTCGGGCAGGCGCTCCTCACGCCGGACACCTGACTCTCGCATCCTGAGACAATCGGCGGGACGGAGGCGCTGCTGTGTCAGACTGCCTCCGTGCTCTCGTTCGCCACGATTATTGGCAGCAGGCGCGCCGGTCCGCAGTGACCACCTCGTACGACCAGGTGCGGGTGGCCACCGTCGTCCTCGACCCGCGCGCAGACCTCTCGCACCCGCGAGGGGTTTTTTCGTTTTCCGGCCCACCTGCAGCCGGAAGCGGTGCGCGAGGGACCATTGGGGGGACGGTGGAGCCGGTCATTCCGGTAAGACCGAAGATCCACAATCAGGAGCCTTGAGACCATGACCGAGACGGCACACAGCGAGCGGCCCGACGACTCGTTCCACGTCTTCGACACCACCCTGCGCGACGGCGCGCAGCGCGAGGGCATCAACCTCACCGTCGCGGACAAGCTCGCCATCGCACGGCACCTGGACGACTTCGGCGTCGGCTTCATCGAGGGCGGCTGGCCCGGCGCGAACCCCCGCGACACCGAGTTCTTCGCCCGCGCCCAACAGGAGATCGACTTCCGCCACGCCCAGCTGGTCGCCTTCGGCGCGACCCGCCGCGCGGGTGCGAAGGCCGCCGACGACCCGCAGGTCAACGCGCTCCTGGCGTCGGGCGCCCCGGTGATCACCCTGGTCGCCAAGTCGCACGACCGGCATGTGGAGCTGGCGCTGCGCACCACGCTCGACGAGAACCTGGAGATGGTCCGCGACACGGTGTCGTACCTGAAGGACCAGGGCCGCCGGGTCTTCGTGGACTGCGAGCACTTCTTCGACGGCTACCGGGCCAACCCGGAGTACGCGAAGGCCGTCGTACGGACCGCTTCGGAGGCCGGCGCCGATGTCGTCGTCCTCTGCGACACCAACGGCGGCATGCTCCCCGCCCAGGTCCAGGCGGTCGTCGCCACGGTCCTCGCCGACACCGGCGCCCGGCTCGGCATCCACGCCCAGGACGACACCGGCTGCGCGGTCGCGAACACGCTGGCCGCCGTCGACGCGGGCGCGACCCACGTCCAGTGCACCGCCAACGGCTACGGCGAACGCGTCGGCAACGCCAACCTGTTCCCGGTGGTCGCCGCGCTGGAGCTGAAGTACGGCAAGCAGGTGCTGCCCGAGGGCCGGCTGCGCGAGACGACCCGGATCTCCCACGCGATCGCCGAGGTCGTCAACCTCACCCCGTCCACGCACCAGCCGTACGTGGGCGTGTCCGCCTTCGCGCACAAGGCGGGCCTGCACGCCTCCGCGATCAAGGTCGACCCGGACCTGTACCAGCACATCGACCCCGAGCAGGTCGGCAACACCATGCGCATGCTCGTCTCCGACATGGCGGGCCGCGCGTCGATCGAGCTGAAGGGCAAGGAGCTCGGCGTCGAGCTGGGCGGCGACCGCGAGCTGGTCGGCCGGGTGGTCGAGCGCGTCAAGGAGCGCGAACTCAAGGGCTACACCTACGAGGCGGCCGACGCGAGCTTCGAACTGCTGCTGCGCGCCGAGGTCGAGGGCAGGGCGCTGAAGTACTTCCAGGTCGAGTCCTGGCGCGCCATCGTCGAGGACCGCCCCGACGGCACCCACGCCAACGAGGCCACGGTCAAGCTGTGGGCGAAGAGCGAGCGGATCGTCGCCACGGCGGAGGGCAACGGCCCGGTCAATGCCCTCGACCGCGCCCTGCGCGTCGCGCTGGAGAAGATCTACCCGGAGCTGGTCCAGCTGGACCTGGTCGACTACAAGGTCCGCATCCTGGAGGGCAAGCACGGCACCCAGTCCACGACCCGCGTGCTGATCTCCACCTCCGACGGTACGGGCGAGTGGTCCACGGTGGGTGTGGCGGAAAACGTCATCGCCGCGTCCTGGCAGGCCCTGGAGGACGCCTACACCTACGGCCTGCTGCGCGCGGGCGTGAAACCGGCGGAGTAACCCCCAGCTGGCGTGGCCGGCCCGGGGCCGGCCGATCACCCCGAAATCCGCTGGTCAGGGCGCACGCCAGATGTTGTCGAAGGCCGCGTTCTCGATGCGCCGCCGCTGCCGTACGGCCTCCAGCTCGGTCACGGCGTTGTTGACGGCGGCGAGCACGGTGACGGTCGCGTCGTCGGTGAGGTCCTCGTCGTCGGGCTGCTGCTCCGGGATGCCCACGGCGGCGGCGAGGGCGCCGAGGACGGGCTCGTGGGAGTCCCAGCGGTCGGCGGCGTGCCGCCGGGCCCGGGCCTCCAGGTCGGCGTCGGCCGGGTTCCGGCGGGCGGCCCGGCGGAGCGGCCAGCCGGCCGGCCGCCCCTCGTCCGTCAGGGTGTCGCCGTAGGCCGAGGCCAGCCGCAGGCCCCGGCGCCAGAGCCAGTCCTCGACGGTCTCGTACGGCTCCTGCCGGGCGAGCGCCGTCTCCGCCTCGTCCAGCAGCCGGTCACCCAGGGTGAGCGGTGGCCCGGGGACGATGCGCTCGCCGTCCAGGCTGAGGGCCCGCGCCCCCAGGAGATCGATCAGCTCGGCCCCGGCGAGCGCGAGCGACAGGTCGCCCTGCTCGACGGGACGCTCGCCCGGAACGTCCTTGCTGACGATGAAGAGGTCCTCTGCGGTTGTCACACCCACCAGCATGGTCCGGACTCGCCGTTTTCGCTCCTGGTACGGCTACTGAAGGTGCCACTTCTGGTTGGCCGCCCCCGTGCACGACCAGATCTGGGCCCGCGCACCATTCGCCGAGGAGTTGTCCGTCACGTCCAGGCACTTGTCCGCGGCCGTGTTCACGACGTCCCCGGTGGCCGTGTTGTAGGACCACCGCTGGGCGCCGGTCCCGTTGCAGTCGTAGAGCTGCGCCTTCGCCCCGTCGGCTGTCGAACCGGACGTGACATCGAGGCACTTGCCCAGCGCCTGGATCGAACCGTCCGGCTGCACCGTCCACTTCTGGGCGGCGGTGCCGTTGCAGTCGTAGAGCTGCACGGCCGTGCCGTTGGCACTCGAAGCGCCGGCCACGTCGAGGCACTTGCCCGCGAGCCCCACGAAGGATCCCGTCCGCCCGCTGCCGCCGGACTGGGTGCCGGACCAGGTGAAGGTGGCCGAGGTCCTGCCAGGCAGCGAGTAAGTGGCGTGCTGCGAGCCCCAGTTGATGGTGACCGTCTTGGCAGCCGTGGAGTCGTTGTAGGCGATCAGCGCCTTGCTGCCGTCCGGGTTGCGCCAGGCCACGTTCGGCACGGCGGTGGAGGCCGTCGACGCGATGCGCTGGGCGCCGGGGCGGACGAACTTGGTCAGCTGGCCCATGTCGTAGTACTCGACCGTGTAGTCCACGGTCCCGCTCGCCCCGTCCCCGTTGTGCACGGTGACCAGACCGGTGCAGGTGCCGCAACCGCCGTTGTGCGGGCCCATGTTCTGGTCCACGGCCAGCGACCACTTGGTCACCGACTTCGCCCAGTTGCGTGTGTAGTCGATGATGTTGGACATGTCCTCGTGCTGCTGGTCGGCGATCCAGGTGCCGCCGGAGTGCTCGGTGCCGAAGGCGTCCAGTGTCGGGTACTGGTTGTGCACGGTGGTCTGCTTGGCGATGTCACCGCCGTAGCCGTGCCAGGCGATGCCGCCGAAGTTGGGGTGGGTGCGGATCGCCGCGTCGTCCACGGACTGGGCCGCGTAGGCGTCGTAGGTGTCCCAGTTCCAGTCGTGGGCGAGGACCTTGGTCTTCAGGCCCGCCGACTGGAGCTTGGGCAGCAGCTCGTTCTTCAGGAAGTACGCCAGCCCGCTCGCGTTCCAGCTCATCGAGGGGTAGCCGGAACAGCAGGTGGGCTCGTTCTGCGGGGTGACGTAGGAGACGTCGACGCCCTGACTCTGGTACGCCTGAAGGTACTTCACGAAGTAGGAGGCGTACGACCCGTAGTCCTCCGCCTTCAGCCAGCCGCCGTTGAGCGAGCCGCTGTCCTTCATCCAGGCCGGAGCGGTCCACGGCGAGGCCATCACCGTCAGGGACGGATTCAGCTGGAGCGCCTGCTTCGTCAGCGGGACGACGTCCGCGAGATCGTGCGCGATGGAGAAATTCGCGAGATTCGGGTCCGTCTGCCCGGCGGGCACGTCGTCGTACGTGTAGCCGTACCGGGCCAGGTCCGAGGCGCCCATCGGGTTGCGCAGGAAGGACAGTCCGATGCCGTCCGTCGGCGAGAACAGCTTGCGCATGGTCGCGTCCCGGGTCGTCTGCGACAGCGCTCCGCTGCTGTTCATCAGCCAGGCCGCGGTGTCCGTGAAGGACGCGCCGCCGCCGGTGAACGTCTGGTAGCGGGTGTTCTCGTCCACGGTGATGTTCTCGCCGCTGCCGCCGGTCCCGGACTGGAAGGCGAACCGCGCCTGCGCCTGCAGCCCGCGGACGACATGGCGGCCGGCGGAGTCGTCGGTGGTGGTGAGCCAGGCCGTGACCTGTTCGCCGGCCGCGTGCGCGGGGGGTACGGCGGCGGTGAAGCCGGCGGCGGAGAGCAGTCCGGCAAGCAGCAGCCGGACGCTGCGGGGGGTTCTCCTCATGGTGCGTCGCCCTTCCTCTCGGGTCGACAAAGCTGACGGGGTGTCTTGACGGGCCTGAGAGCCGTGAGTTAACTCACGACAGTTAAATCAAGACATGAGCTAAGCCATGAGTGAACCAGAGAGCCGAGGGAAGGTCCATGCCAAGAAGCGCCCTGCTCGTCTCAGGGGCCTTGCTCGCCGCCCTACTGCCCCTGTCCGCCGCCGCGCACGCGGCCGGCGACCCGGCCCCCGTCCCCATCGACCGCTTCGAGGGCGAGGTCCCCTTCGCCGGCCAGCCGGCCGAGGGGATCTTCACCTGGGGGAGCGACGCCGACGACCCGCCCCACCTGGAACTGAGCGGCCGCACCGACGCCTCCGAGGGTGCGGAGGTCCTCACCGGCACCTACGACATCAGCGGCTACGGCGGCTTCACCCACGACTTCGCCGCCGCCGAGCCCGCCCACGACTGGTCCGCCCACAAGGGCATCCGCTTCTGGTGGGACGGGCAGGACAACGGCAAGAAGTTCGCCTTCGAGATCAAGGACGGCGGCGCCAACGGCGAGGCCTCGGAACTCTGGACGACCTCCTTCACCGACGACTTCACCGGCTGGAAGCAGATCGAGATCCCCTTCACCGACTTCGCCTACCGCACCGACTACCAGCCCGTCGGCGGCATCGACCATGTCCTCGGGCTGTCGCAGATGTGGGGGTACGCCGTCACGCTCCCCGTCGGCGTCAAGGGCCGGTTCGCCATGGACGGCGTCGAGTTGTACGGCAAGGCGGACCAGTCGCTGCGCGCCTCCGTCACCGCCGACGCGGCCGTCCACCCGGTCAAGGAGGGCGGCACGGCCACCGTGAAGGTCACCGTGGCCACGACCGACGCCAAGCCCGTCGACGACCCTGTCACCGTCACCTACGCCACCGGGGACGGCACCGCCGAGCCCGGCAAGGACTACACCCCGGTCTCCGGCACCCTCACCTTCCCGGCCGGCACCGCCTCCGGCGCCACGCAGGCCATCCAGGTTCCCACCCTCAAGGACCAGGCGGCCGAGCCCGCCGAGACGGTCCCGCTCAAGCTCACCGTCTCCGGCGCCAAGACCCCCGCCGAGTCGCCGCAGGTCGTCATCGACGCGCACGGACTGCCGTACCTGAACCCGAAGTTGCCCGTGGAACAGCGGGTCGCCGACCTGGTCTCGCGCATGTCCCTGGCCGAGAAGGCCGGCCAGATGACCCAGGCCGAGCGCGGAGCCGTGTCCAACCAGGGCGACATCACCACGTACGCCCTCGGCTCACTGCTCTCCGGCGGCGGCTCCACACCTACGCCCAACACCCCTGAGGCGTGGGCCAGGATGATCGACGGCTTCCAACTCCGCACGCAGGCAACGCGATTCCAGATTCCGCTCATCTACGGCGTCGACGCGGTCCACGGTCACAACAACCTGGCCGGTGCGACGATCATGCCGCACAACGTCGGCATGGGCGCCACCCGTGATCCCCACCTCGCCGAGCGGGCCGGGGCAGTGACGGCAGCCGAGGTCCGGGCCACCGGTATCCCCTGGGACTTCGCACCCTGCCTGTGCGTGAGCCGCGACGAACGCTGGGGCCGCTCCTACGAGTCCTTCGGTGAGGACCCGGCGCTGGTCGAGTCGATGGAGACCGTGATCCAGGGTCTCCAAGGCAGGGCCGACGGACGGGACTTGAGCCACGACGACAAGGTGCTCGCCACCGCCAAGCACTTCGTCGGCGACGGCGGCACCGAGTACGGCTCCTCGACCACCGGCAGCTACACGATCGACCAGGGCGTCACCAAGGTCACCCGGCAGCAGCTGGAGGACATCCACCTGGCGCCGTTCGGCACAGCCGTGAAGCGGGGCGTCGGCACGGTCATGCCGTCGTACTCCTCCCTCGACATCCTCGGCGACGGGCAGGGCCCGGTGAAGATGCACGCCCGCGGCGACATGATCAACGGTGTGCTCAAGGGCCGTATGGGCTTCGCCGGCTTCGTCATCAGCGACTGGAACGCCATCGACCAGCTCCCCGGCGACTACCCCGCCCACGTGCGTACGGCGGTCGACGCGGGCGTCGACATGATGATGGTGCCGTACTCCTACAAGGACTTCACCGCGACCCTGATCGACGAGGTGAAGGCGGGCCGGATCGGCGAGGAGCGGATCGACGACGCCGTCTCCCGCATCCTCACCCAGAAGTTCAAGCTGGGTCTCTTCGAGCACCCGTACGCCGACACCACCGGCGCCGCCGGGATCGGCTCCCCGGAGCACCGGGCGGTGGCCCGGCAGGCCGCGGCCGAGTCGCAGGTGCTGCTCAAGAACGCCGGGAACGTGCTGCCCCTGAGGAAGAGCGAGAAGGTGTACGTCGCCGGGTCCAACGCCGACGACCTCGGCAACCAGACCGGCGGCTGGACCATGACCTGGCAGGGCGCGTCCGGCACCCACACCCAGGGCACGACCATCCTCCAGGGCATGCGCGAGGCGGGCGGGAACGTCACCTACTCCAAGGACGCCTCCGCGCCGACGGACGGCTACGACGTGGGCGTGGTCGTCGTCGGCGAGACGCCGTACGCCGAGGGGGTCGGAGACGTGGGCAACGGCCACGACCTCCAGTTGTCGGCCGCCGACCGGGCCGCCGTGGACAGGGTGTGCGCGGCCATGAAGTGCGCGGTGCTGATCGTCTCGGGACGGCCCCAGCTGATCAGCGACCGGCTCGGGAAGATCGACGCGCTGGTCGCCTCCTGGCTGCCGGGCACCGAGGGCGGGGGTGTCGCCGACGTCCTCTACGGCCGGCGGCCCTTCACCGGCCGGCTCCCGGTCACCTGGCCCAGGTCCGAGGCCCAGCTGCCGATCAATGTCGGCGACGCGTCGTACGACCCGCAGTTCCCCTACGGCTGGGGTCTGACCACGCTCACCGAGGCCCCCGGCGGCGGCGCGGCCACCCTCCGCGCGCTCGGCGTGGCGGCGACGGCGGCCGAGCGGTCCGGCGCGGACCGGGCCGGGCGCGAGCTGGTCAACAAGGCCCGGCTGATCGTCCAGCAGAAGGCCGGGCAGGACCTCGACCTCACGGAGGCGGTCGCGAAGCCCTTCGCCGACGCCGAGCACCTGCTGCTGACCGGCAGGTACGGAGAGGCGGTGGGGAAGCTGAGGGAGGCGTACCGGGCGGCATGACGCCCGCCTGAAGGTATGCCCGGTTCTGGGAAGCTTCGGGTGCTGTCGAACGACTTCGGGTAGTTTCGAACCATGAAGGCCGTTCCGCGGATCCTCAGCCTCCCAGCCCTGCTGCTGGCCGCGCTGGCGCTGGTCGTCGCGACGACGTTCGCGGCGCCCCACGCGAGCGCGGCTACCAGCATCTCCACCATCGCCCAGGCCCTCCGCAAGAGCCCCGTCTACGTCGACCCGGCGGCCTCCGCCCAGCTGCCGAAGGCGGACGCCGACGCGCTCGCGAAACGGATCAAGGGCGCGAACAGACCCCTGTTCATCGCCGTGCTCCCCGCCGGCTACCCGACCAAGAACCTGTTCGCCGACCTGCGCACGGCCACCGGCATCACCGGCCTGTACGGCATCCGCCTCGGCGACCGCTTCGACGCCCGCGCCGACTCCTCGGTGCTCTCCCACTCGGGCGTGCAGAACCTGGTCACCAGCGTCCAGGGCGAGAGCGCCAAGGCCCAGCTCACCGACTTCACCGGCAGCGCCCTGACCAACATGGGCGGCCACGCCCCCTCGACCTGGGGCTCCTCCGGTTCCGCCGGCGGAATCTCCAGCACGGCCCTCATCGTCGCGGGCGCGGTCGTGGTGGCCGGCGGCGCGGGCGCCTACGCGCTGGTGCGCCGCAACCGCCGCCGCCACGAGGAGGAACAGCGGGCCGCGCTGGAGCGGCTGTGGGTGGTCGTGGACGAGGACATCACCGCCTTCGGCGAGGAACTGGACCGCCTGGACTTCCACCCGGCGGAGCCGGGCGCGGACGACGCCATGCGCGCGGACTACGAGCGCGCGCTGGACGCCTACGAGACCGCCAAGCAGCACATGGTCGGGGCGACAAAGCCCGAGGACGTCCGCACGGTCACCGAGGCCCTGGAGGACGGCCGCTTCTCCCTCGCCCAGCTGGCCGCCCGCCGCGAAGGACGCCCCCTTCCGGAACGCCGGCCGCCCTGCTTCTTCGACCCCCGCCACGGTCCCTCGGTCGCCGACGCCACGTGGATCCCGCCCGGCGGCTCCCCGCGCGAGGTCCCGGTCTGCGCGGCGGACGCCACCCGCCTGGCCGACGGCCGCGACCCGGTCATCCGCGAGGTCGACACCGCGTACGGCCGCCGCCCCTACTGGGACGCGGGCCCGGCCTACGGCCCCTGGGCGGGCGGCTACTTCGGCGGCGGCATCCTGCCCGGCCTGCTCGTCGGCACCCTGCTCGGCAGCATGATGGCCACCCCGTCCTACGCGGCCGACTACGGCACCGGATACGGCGACTTCAGCGGCGGCGACTTCGGCGCCGGAGGCTACGAAGGCGGCGACATGTCCGGCGCGGACTTCGACGCCGGCGACTTCGGAGGCGGCTTCGGCGACGGCGGGGACTTCGGCGGCGGGGGAGGGGACGGAGGCGGGGACTTCGGCGGGGGCTTCTGACCGTCACTCCGCCCGGGAGGGCAGCTCGGCCAGCTGATCCAGCAGCTCCGCCGCCAGCTCCAGCACCCCGCGCTCCGTGACACCGAGGGACGCGAGCGCTCCGGCCAGCCACGCGTCACGCTCGGCCATGTCCTGCTCCAGGGCGGCACGACCCGCTCCCGTCAGGGTCAGCACGGACTGTCGCCGGTCGGCCGTGCCTGGCTCCCGCATGATCAGTCCCTCCGCCTCCAGCTCCGCGAAGACCCGGGTGAGCGACTGGGGCCGCTGCCGCTCCTCGGCGGCGACCTCGCCGGGGGTCGCGGGCCCGTTCCGGTGCAGATACCCGAGCACGGCGAGCTGATTGGGGCTGAGACTCCCGTCCCCGCGCTCCTGCCGCAGCCGCCGGTTCAGCCGGACGACGGCGCGACGGAGACGGGCGGCTTCGGTGAGGTGTTCCATGGGGGCAGATGATACGTGCTTACGTACTACTAGAGCGCTAACATCCCTTGTAGTGTCGCCCATGTGCCCGAAAAACTGATACGCAATGCGTACGAAGCAGGGCTGACGATGGCTGCCGTCCTGCTCGCCTGGGCGGTCGCCCTGTGGCTGGAGGGAGCGGCCGGGCTGCACACGGACTCGGTGGTGCTCGCGGTGGTCCTCACGGTCACCCTGGCCAGGACCCAGCGGAACGCGGCCGGGCGCGAACGCCTCACCGCGCTGGCGCTGCTGCCGACGGTGGCGGCGGTGTGCGCCCTGGTCGGCCGCCTGATCGCCACGCACTACGCGCTGGGCGCCGCCGTCTTCACGGCCGGTCTCTCGTCGGCCATCTGGATCCGCCGCTACGGCCCTGCCGCGACGAAGACGGGCACGCTGATCACGCTCCCGCTGATCGCGCTCCTCGTGGTCCCGGGCCCGGCGCTGCCCGCCAACGCTCAGGATGCGCTGGTGAATTGGGCCTGGTCGGCGTTGATCGGGGTGCTGGCGTGGGGGTGCGTGTAGCTGGTGCAGGCCGTTGCCGACCGGTACGGTCCCTGGCCGGCCGAGCGCGCTGAGGACCCTCCTCGCCGCACGTCCCGCCTCCGCCCCCGCCCCAGTACCCGCATGGCTGTCCAGATGGCGGCAGCGGTGGCCGCCGCGTTTGCCCTCGGCCGGGTCCTCTATGACGATCACTGGCCCTGGTTGGTCCTCACGGCCTATGTCGTCGCGAGCGGCAACCGGGGCCGAATGGACGTGTTGCGGAAAGGCGTTGAGCGATTGGTCGGAGCCTGCGTCGGCACGCTGCTGGCCACGGGTGTGGCGGAGGCCGGGATCACGGGGCACGCGGCGGTGGCGGTGCTCATGGCCGTGCTGACGGTCGCGCTCTGGCTCCGCCCGCTCAACTACGCTTACTGGGCGGCGGGTATGACCACCGCCCTGTCCCTGCTTCTCGGCTACTTCGGCCAGGACGCGGCAAGCCTGCTGCCGACACGCCTGGCCGCGATAGCGCTCGGCGCGGTGCCGTCCGTGGCGGCGGCGTGGTGGCTACTGCCGGTTCAACGGCGGCGCCGCCGGTAGGGCTTGAAGTCGACCGAGGTCGGCTGGTCGGGGTGCAGGCCGAGGCGCCGGAGTGCACGAGCGTCGATGTTCAGGATGATGGTCCCGTGCCAGCGCCCGTCGTCACGCGGCCCGCACATGAGGTCGACCCGTATCTCCTCGTCTGCGAACGGCCAGTAGTCGACACCGCGCTCACGCAGTCAATCGACAAGGATGCGACCGGGCTTGGGGCAGCCGGGCACGTTCTCGTACGAGGTGAAGCGGAACCATTCGACTTCAGCGGGCGATACCGTCAAGGAACTCACTCCAGGTGGTGGGGGAGACGGTGAGGATGGGGCCTTCGGGGGTCTTGGAGTCGCGGACGTGGACGGCGGAGGGTTGAGTGGCGACTTCGAGGCAGTTGCCGCCTTCGTTGCTGCTGTAGCTGGACTTGAACCATGCCAGTGTCGCTGCGGTGTTCATGACTCTCCTAGCAGTCCGTTCAACAGGCGCACACTCTCGGTGGTTGAGAGGGCCTGTGACCGCAGCATTCCATACTTCAGGTGATAATCGCTGACCTCGTCGGGGTCGTCGACGAGGAAGCTGGCGCGCTGCACCTCCAGGTAAGCCAGACGCTCGTGCTCGGGAGTTTCCAGCAGTGTCATGGGGCCCGCGAGCCCGGCGTGCGGCATGCGATCCATGGGCATGATCTGCACGCTCATGTGAATCGGTGCGGTGTACTCCAGGATCCGACGGACCTGCTCCCGCATGACCTCCGGCCCACCGACCTCCCGCCGCAGGATGCTCTCCTCCAACACGAAGTGACCTACGGGCGGCCGGTCCCGCTGCCAGATCAACTGCCGTTCCATCCGGGCGTTCACCCACTGCTCGGCCGTCTCACTGCCCAATGCGGGGTAGCGAGAGTCGAAGGCGGCCAGGCAGTACTCCCGGGTCTGAAGCAATCCCGGCACCATCTGGGTCTCGTAGGCGAGGATGCTCACTGCCTCCTGCTCATGATCGACCAGCCCCTGCGCGAACTGAACGATCCGTTCCCGCACCGGCAACTTGGCCACCACCACCGCTAACGCCCCACCGGTGTCGAGCAGTTCGTCAAACTGCTCGGCCCGATCGGGCTGAAGAGCCAGCCTCCCCTGCTCGATCGACGCCACCGTGTCAACGGAGAGGTTCGCCATCTCCGCGAACTTTTCCTGCGTGAGACGGGCCTTCTTCCTGAAGTGCGCCACAAGCGCACCGACCGCGTGCCACGAACCGACCTTCTTGGGCTTCATCGCCACGTGCATGCGTGTTCCTTTCCCCCGCGCGCACCGAAACCGCTCGTAGTGGAGTCGTAGTAATCAGAACTACGACTTCACTCACTGACCCACTCTAGTGACGCACAGTGACACTGGCTTCGTGAACGCGGAACCCCAACACCCCCACACCCGCCAGGCGTTCTACCGGCGAGACCGCAGATCCGTCCGCCTGGCCCGGGACTTCACCCGCGAGGCGCTGACGGACTGGGCCATGGCCGAGCGCAGCGACGACGTACTGCTCTGCGTGAGTGAACTGGCGACGAACGCGGTACTGCACGGCGTACCACCGGGCCGGGGCTTTCAAGTGCGCTTGCTGTTGGAGGCCGATGGAGTCCTGCGGGTGGAGGTGCATGACAGCGGCCCCGGCGAGGTAGGCATCCCGGATGTCGTCCCGGAGTCGGAACACGGCCGGGGTTTGATGCTTGTCGCGGTGCTCGCGGACAAGTGGGGCGTGGGGCAACGGGATCCTGGAAAGTTTGTGTGGTGCGAGTTCGCTATGGCTCCGCCTCAGCCCTCCGCCCAGGCTTCTTCCTCCGCGCGTGCCGTGTCGTAGGCCCGGCGGGCAGTGGTGACCTGGGGCAGATGGGCGTCGGACCAGCTGGCGCAGGCGCTGGGCCGGGGGTACCTGCAGCTCACCCAGCCCAGCCCGCCGCAGATCAGGGAGGCACTACGGCGGTGGATGGCCACCGTGCTCCCCGGCACCGTCTCAGGCCGCAGCGAGATCTCCGTCCCCAGCACCTGGGCGGTGTTCCTCAGCGATGCCGCCCCCGCCCGCGGTGCCCGGCTGTTCCTGCCGCGCGGAAACGCAGAGTTCGTACACCTGCACGCCGACGGCAGTCTGCACCTGGCCCTGGACCCAGCCGATCACGCCGCGTTCCTGGCCTCCGGATGGGGCGAGAAGCACCCGCTCTACGACCGTGGCGCCAATGTCGTCATGCTCTACGCCCCGCGCGACGAGGCCGAACTGGAGGTGGCCAAGAAGGTCATCGCCGCTTCCTACCGGTACGCCACCGGCCACGCGCCGACCGCCGGGCCCGCCGCGGTCTGACCGTCGGCGATGGCCCTTCGGGCCACCCTTGACTCGGCTCGCTCCAGCACGGGTGAGAAGCGAGCGGGCGGCCGGGGGAACTGTGGGGCCCGGGCGGGGTGGGCCCTCCGGCAGTTGCTCAGGCGCCGTGGGCGGAGGGGGGCGCGGGGGCCGGTCGGGGGCACTCCGGGTGGGCTTGGCGGGTTGGGGCGCGGACGGTTCCTCGGTACACACCGGACTGGCGGCGTCCGGGTGGAGGGGCCTGGCCCTGCGGGCGCTCGGCGCTCGGCGAGTGGCTTGTCGCCTTGGGGGTGGTCCTGGTTTGGGATGGCTCCCGGGGCGGTGATTGGGAGATTTGTACCAGGGGGCGGGCGGAAGCATACGGGTGGGGCGGGTTCTTGGCGGAACGAATCCCCCAATTACCTGGCGCGAGTCGGACGACATGCCGGAGCGCCCGCCCACCTGTTTACGGAGGGGTGGGGGCGGGCGCGCTCAGGTGGGCCCTGGGCCCGGCACAAGTGGGCGGCGTTGCCGCCGGAGGCCTACGCGTTCTTGATCGCCGAGATGTCGAAGACCAGCTTGATCTTGTCGGAGACGAGGAAGCCGCCGGTCTCCAGCGCCGCGTTCCAGGTCAGGCCCCACTCGGAGCGCAGGATCTCGGTCTTGCCCTCGAAGCCGACGCGGTCGTTGCCGAACGGGTCCTTCGCCGCGCCGTTGAACTCCAGGTCGATGGAGATCGGCTTGGTGGTGCCGAGGATGGAGAGGTCACCGGTGATCCGGTAGTCGTCGCCGCCCAGGGCCTCCGCCTTGGTGGAGCGGAAGGTCATCGTCGGGAACTCGTCGGTCTTGAAGAAGTCGGACGACTTGAGGTGGCCGTCGCGGTCGGCGTTGCCGGTCTCGACGCTGTCCATCTTCACGTCGATGCTGGCGGTGGACTTGCCGGGGTCCGAGCCGTCCAGGTGCAGGGCGCCGTTGAAGTCGAGGAAGCTGCCCTTGACGTTGGTGACCATCGCGTGGCGGGCCACGAAACCGATCGAGGTGTGCGACGGGTCGATGGTGTACTCGCCGGTCAGCGCGGCCAGGCCGGGGCTGACGGTGGCGGGCGCCACGGCGGTCGTGGGGGCGGTGTCCTTGTCCTTGCGGCTGAAGATACCCATGACAGGCTCCATTCCGTTCTCGTTTAAGATTCAACGAACCTAACGACCTCGACAGTAGACCCATTCCGTTCAGTTTTCAACATCATCCGCAGCGTGTTTTCAGCGTCGCACAGAGTTATGTCCCGTGCCCCCTGGCGAACGCGCGTAGAACTCGGGCACCATCTCTCTGCACCACCCTGCACAGCCGCCCCGTAGGAAGTCCGGCCCATCGCAGGAAGGTCCCCGATGAAGGTCATGCAGCCCCTGAAGGCCCGCTCCGTCCTGACCGCCCTCACCCTCGTCGTCGCCCCCGGCGTCGCCGTCGTCGGCACCGCCACTGACGCCTTCGCCGTCACCAAGATCAGCCAGGCCACCGCCGAGTCGATGTTCCGCTCGGTCGGCATCACCTGGTCGTCCTCGGGCAACTGCTCCGACCGCAACAACCCCACCTGTACGTCGTTCGACCAGCTCAACCTGACCACCGCACAGGGCGCCCAGACGCTCAAGCGGGCCAGCGGCTGCGCGCTCAACATCACGGGCGGCACCGAGACCGGCCACGCGAGCGGCACGTATTCGCACTGGAACGGCTACAAGCTCGACTTCAGCAAGTACACGTGCGTCGGTAACTACATCAAGGCCAACTTCAGCTACATCGGCCTGCGTGGCGACGGCTCCCCGCAGTGGAAGTCCGCCTCCGGCAACATCTACGCCGACGAGGGCAGCCACTGGGACGTCACGTACTTCAACTGCGGCGGCTGCTGAGCCGGAAATCCTCGCCGTACCCGGCCTGGCCGCTGCCGATTTCTGTCAGGCCGGTACGGTGGGTGGGTTGTCTGTCTCGGCCGGAGTGAGCGTGCTCGTGCGGCGTAGAGCCGTCCGAGGCTCCGTGTCACTCCAGGGATGGCATGTGGGACCCACGAATGTGAGGTGGCTCTCAGGTGACAACCTTTGTGCCCTTCCCACAACGCCCGCGGCCTCTGAGCAGTCGGAACGGCTGCAAGCCGTCGCGGTTCTGTTCACTGGTACCAGGAAAACGGGCCGGAGACTGTACGGAGTCGACGGCTCGCTTTCCTTGGTGTCCTTCGTAAGGTCGCTACATGACCGTTTTGGAAGAGACGACGGGTGAGCCGACCGGCGAGCCGACGGACGCGCGCGGGCGGGTCGCCGAGCTGCACGACATCCGTGCGCAGGCCGTGGCGGGCCCCAGCGAGAAGGCGACCGAGGCGCAGCACGCCAAGGGCAAGCTGACGGCGCGGGAGCGTATCGAGCTGCTCCTGGACCCGGGGTCTTTCCAGGAGGTCGAGCAGCTGCGCCGGCACCGGGCGTCCGGTTTCGGTCTGGAGGCGAAGAAGCCGTACACGGACGGTGTGATCACCGGCTGGGGCACGGTGGAGGGCCGTACGGTCTTCGTGTACGCGCATGA